>CAZYJF010000189.1:0-3304 GCA_964647715.1 uncultured Sulfurospirillum sp.
CTCTTATACGCCTCCACGATGATCCTAACATAATCAGCTCTCCATCCTTTTTCCTTGGAATATAAGCTCTTTTTGGCATTTTGGGCAACTCTCTCTTTAAAAAGCTCTCTATCTTGAGTCGATAACTTATCTAAGTATGAATTGAAAAAGAGCTCCATCCACTCTTTTATATCCCCAATTTCTGCTTCTCTTGGCACAAGTTGGCAACTTTTTATATCAAAACCTACACTCTCTAAGATAGCCCCATACTCCTCACAGCTTGGAAAATACCACTCATTGACAAACTTTTCAAATCTTGGATCATCCTCAGCTGTTTTTATGATAATCTCAAGCATTTTTGAGACATTACCCTCTCCTCCAAACTCAGCCACAAAACGACCATTTGGCTTGAGTGCCTCATATATCTTTTGTGCTACGATCTTTGGCTCTTTTACCCAGTGTAAAACTGCATTGCTAAATACTGCATCAAACTCACTTTTGAAATCTATCTCTTTTGCACTTCTTACATAAGCTTCTATCCCTTTTTCTCTTGTTCGCTCAACCATAGAGTAGCTAAGATCAACCCCTATCACTTTCGCACCAAAGCTCTCTATCTCTTTGGCTACACTTCCGTCACCACAGCCAAGATCAAGTATCTTCTCACCCTGTTTTGGATCAAGCCTCTCTATTAAAGCCACTCCATATCGGCTCACAAATTTGGCACCCTTTTCATACCTTTTCGCATCCCATTTTGTCTTTTCTATCATAAAAACTCCTCATTTAATTTGCTATTATGATAGATAAAAATTGGGTTTTGTGGTATCGGAAATGTTATGGTTTATATCGGGAATATTGTAGTTATACCAAAAAATCTTCCCTAAACTCTCTTGGAGTTTTCCCAAATCTGCTCTTAAACTGCTCTATAAACCACGATACACTGCTGTATCCACAACTTGTCGCTATCTCTTGGATGCTTTTATCGCTGTTTTTTAGTAGCGTTTTGGCTAAATCTAACTTTTGGGTTATGAGCCACTCTCTTGGAGTTTTGTCAAAGTGTCGTTTGGTGTAGCTTCTTAAGGATTGATTTGTCAAAGATGTGAGAGAGCACATATCCTCTACACTATCTATGATATCGATATTTGATTCGAGAATATATGCGACTCTATCGTGAGAATTTTTGATAGTCGATCTAAGATATGATTTAAATAGCTTTTGGTTTTGCAAAAATGAGAGCAATAAAATCTCCTCAATCTTCACTCTTATCAATCTACTGTCAGCTTTTTGGTTAAGATACTCTTCAAGCAGTTTTATCTCTTGAGAGAAGTGGACATCTTGTTTAAATGGAACTTTGATAATCGGATCTATCTCTCCCTCATCCAAACCGATTTGAAACTTTTGGACAAACTCACTCACAAACCTGTCATCAAAAAAGATCAAAAATGTCTTATAAGTCCCCTTGTCTGCCAACCTCTCACTCATAAAGTAATTTCCTTGGGTTAGAAAGCAGATTTCGCCACTTTTAACCTCCATCTGCCGACCATCATATTGAAGATGCTTGGATCCCTCAAGCAAAACCACCATATAGTGCATCGTTGATCTAGCAAATATTTTGGAGTCTTTTACTTTATTGATATAACACAATGTTTTGAAGTTTTCAAACTCCATCAAAGAGTCATAATTCTCCTGCTCAAAAAAATTGGGGACTATATAGGTCATCACACAAAAGCAAAATCTCTAGGCTCACGACTTTCAAACTCATATCCAAGCAGTGCGATCTTTGAAGCATGTAGCATCACCCTCTTGTGAGGTTTTCCACCATATCTGCTATCTCCTACGATTGGATAGCCTTCGTGTGAGAGATGTGCTCTTATCTGGTGAGTTCTTCCTGTTTTGATAATCGCTTTGATTTTGGAGAATTTCCCCTCCACCATCAAAGGCTCTACTAATGTTATGGCTTCGAGTCCATTATCTGCTACTTTGCTAAAAGCTTTATTATTTCTCTTGATAGTCAAAAGTGGCTTGTCAATTTCAAAGCTCTCCGCCACCACTCCACTCACCCAAGCGATATACTCTTTTAGAACTCTTTGTTGCTTGAACTCTTTTATCGCTTTTTCTTGAAACTCTTTGTTTTTTATCAGAAGCAAAACTCCGCTTGTCTCTTTGTCTAGTCGATGAAGAAGAGTGAGTTTGTGCTTTTTGGCGATCTGCTCACTTGTGATAAATGCCGGTTTGTCGATAGCGACGATATTTTTATCTTCGAAGATGATCTTTGTCTTTTGAATCTTTTCGACTCTAAAGTTTGATCTTACATTCATCAAAGCCCTCGCCATCACTACCTTTTTGCCACCACTATATACCACACCTCTATCTATCAAGTCTTTTGCCGATCTATTAGTTATTCCCTCTTGGACGGCTAAAAGTTTATACGCTTTTTCCTGCATCTTCTATCTCTTTTATAAATTCTTCTACCCTTTGGTTATAAGGGACTTGGATCCTCTTTCTCTTGCTACTCTCTCCATTTTTAAATCGAACTTCACTTTTGGAGACTTTAAACAGCTTTGCGAGAAATTTGACCAACTCTTTGTTTGCCGCACCCTCAACCGCAGGTGCTTTGATCTTTATCTTCAAACTCTCATCCAAAAGACCGCTGATGAGATTTTTACTCGAATTTGGCACAGCCTTGATAAAAAACTCAACAAAATCTCCCTCTTTTTTATACCACATCAAGAGCCTCTTTTATCGGTTTGATATCGACTTTGAGATTTGCCTTTGAGGCTTGGACGATAGAGAGAGCATGAGGAAGGTCGTCGATATCGACTATCTCGATATTTTCCACAAGCTCATAGAGTGCCTTTTGGTTGAAATAGTATGGACCGCTGATGATTTTGGTCTTAAAATGAGCCGGCTCAAGAGGATTGTGTCCCCCTACCCCATCGACAAACGATCCACCAAGAAGCACTATATCACTAATGGCATAGATATTGACAAGCTCTCCCATCTTATCAACTAAGGTGATATCCTTCTCAAAGCTCTCAATCTCACTAAACCTTCCAAAACTGATATGCTTTTTGTTGGCAAACTCCCTAAGAGTATGTGCCACCTCATCAAACCTCTCAGGGTGTCTAGGCACCACTATGATCTTCATCCCATCTTTGATGACAATTCTATCTAAGATCATCTTTTCCTCACCCTCGTGAGTACTTGCAAGGGTAAGGACATTTTGGCTTGGTTTTGGATACTGTTTGGAGACAGCCACTTTCCCGTAAGCTTTGATATTTCCACAGACTGTGATATTTTTGGCTCCTAGCTCCTCTAGCCTCTCTTT
>CAZYJF010000190.1:0-3273 GCA_964647715.1 uncultured Sulfurospirillum sp.
ACCGTTTTAGATCCTATCTTCTTTGAAAAGGCGATGATGGCTTCTGTGATGATCTCCGCATCTTTGTTGCTAGTGATATCTTTGATTAATGAGCCATCTATCTTGATGAAGTCAGCATTCAACGACAATATATGTTCAAAGTTTGCATAACCACTACCAAAGTCATCTATCGCTATACGAACATTATACTTTTTAAGCTCCTTGATAAAACTATTTACTTCTTCATAGTCTTCTATCTGCTCTGATTCTGTGATCTCAAAGATGATCTTTTCAGATGCTTTACAAGCTTTTACCTTTTCGATGATGTAGTTTTTGATCTCAACATCTTTGATATCATCCACCGTGATATTGATAGAGAATTCAAACTGTGGTGTTTTTGCTAGCTGTGCTAGTGTCTTATCTATGACAATTTTTGTGATCTTTGTGTATAGCTTCGCTTTTTTAGCGATATCCAAAAAGAAAAATGGTGATACCGCCTTACCATTTTCATCTATCATACGAATCAATGATTCATATTTTGTGATGGTAGAGTTTTGATTGTCTATGATAGGTTGGAAAAATGGCACGAATTTATCATGCTGTATAGCTGATTTTATTTTGTTGATCCATTCGATATTGTTTTTGTAGTCATTCTCTTTGTTCATATTATCATTATAAGTTAGAAACTTTTTATTCTCTTTTTTGGCTGTTTTTCTTGCTATGATAGCAAAGTTGACAAGTTTTTCATATCTTTTTTGATGTGCATAGTGAGCTATACCACCACTCATATTTACAGATACACAACTCTCTCCATCGCACTCTTTTGTATGTTCTTCTATGTGATCTAACACTCTATTCATCAATTCATCTGTCTTTTCTAAAGATAGTTGCTCTGTATCGAAGAGTAAGAAGAACTCATCATTGTGATATTTGTAGATCTTGCATATATTATTTGAAAACATCTGTTTGAGTATTGAAGTAATCGTCATGAGTACATTATCAGCGATTTTTGTTCCGTAAAATTCATTGATATCAGAGAATTGATCGATATTTAGATACATAAGAACCGGTTGTGTAGCACTCTCTAAATCTTTTTCTAGCTGAATACCTGTCAAAAGCCCAGTAGCTGGATCTATCTTCTGTTTTTGCAGTTCCTCTTTAGTTCTCTCTAGCTCGGTGATATCATGTCGGATACCAATATACTCGATGATATTTTGTTCACTATCAAGCACTGGGATTATCGTAGCATTGACTATATAAAAACTACCATCTACCCTGGCATTTTTGACGATACCCTTCCATATCTTTCCTTGTTTTATCGTCTGCCACATCTGTTTAAAAGTCTCTTTACGCATATCAGGATGACGAACTATATTGTGTGGTCTTCCAAGAAGCTCTTCTTCACTATATCCAGAAATCTCACAAAACTTTTTATTTACATAAGTGATGATCCCCTTTGGAGTAGTCTTGCTGACGATACTACTCTCATCGATAGCCATTTTATAGCCATCTAGAAAAGTAATACTCTTATCTAGCTTTTGACTCATATCATTAAAAGATAAAATTGCTGAACCTATCTCATCCTTTGAGTCTGCTGTTAGCTGTATATTTGTCTCCCCTGAAGCGATTAGTTCTGAAGCATTTTTCAATTTATTCAAACTCTTTGCGACAGAGTGATAAAATGCCATAAAAAGATACACAGAAGTAAAAACGATACTCAAAAATCCTATCACAAGCCATATTAGTGTGTAATAAGCACTCTTTTGCATCTGATTTACCAAGTCTTCGTAAGTCTGTGCCAATATATCATAAAGTTTACTTTGAGTATCGATAGCTTCTGTAGCTTGCTTGAAAAAGAGTTTTGGATCATGAGAAAGATTTTCTTCCAAGATTATATTCTGGTTGATAACAGAAAGCATTTTATCTAACTTATACACCAACAAAGTGGTAGTTTCATGGATACTCATATAATTATCAAGATTTGATAAAAGATCATTATTGATGAGATTTCTCTCCAATGCTTTGACTAGTGTATATCGTGAAAATATATCACTCTTTTGTGCAGGTGTAAGCTTCCCTTTAGCAAAGATACCTGCTACCATCCCCCGTAATTGACCTGTATTTTCCTGTAGAAGAAGTAGTTTATCTTCTAAGAGTTGTGCTACTAAATTTAGAGCTAGATCATGACTTGTTGCAAAAGAACTTCTTTGAGAGACTTTTTGCAGTGATTTTACTAGTTTATTTATGATCTGATTGTGGAGTTTAAAAAGTGTATCGATATCTGTTTTGTGAAGATTTTTATTAAACTTGACCAATTGTATGAGACTCAAAGCTTCTACAAAATTCCTATCATGATAGAGTATATCAAAGCTCTTTTTATCAAATGACAATAACTCTTTAAGAGCTCTATCCATCTCTTTTTCACTCTCAATGATATTTTTTTCAAAATTTTTATTGCCATTTAGGTAGGCATTACTGTAACCTCTATGAAGTTGTGTCTTATAGATAAGATCTTGCATATTTATAGTATAGTGCAAGCCAATATGTTGATCTTCAAATGTTTTTATTTTGGATGTATAGCTCTTAAATGTAGTCTGAGAAGGTATGATAAGAAGAAGAAAAAGTATCGCCATAGATATAACTATCTTCACCTTAAATGGAAGATGGTTCATCAGTATAATAGCAGGGTGCAACAATTTTTTAAACATAACTAGTAATAGTTCCTAAACTTAATTTTTGTTATTTTAACATCGGAATATTTGAAAATTTATTTAATCCACAATCACTACCAACAAACTCTTCGCCCCGTGAGCTCCGATGACGAGGGTTTGTTCGATATCGGCTGTCTTTGAGGGACCGCTGATAAATACACCATATCCTATATCATCAAGACGAACCATCTCAAAGGCTTGGTGCATATTATCGACCAATCTGTTTTGATCTATGATGATGACTAGATTCTCAGCTCTAAAAGGGGCAGATCGTTTGGGTAGTCTATCTTCTCTTACCCAGATAGCTCCGTTTTCTGCCACCCCGAACTCTCCCTCTATGATAAATAGCTCATCCTCGCCAAGCTCATCTATATCCTCAAAATGTTCTTTTAATACTACATTTAACTCATCTTTTTGGCACTCCGTGAAGCTTGCCCCCACATTTAAGAGCATCTTTTTAAACTCCGCCAATCTATCTTGGTAATGCACTCCAAAATCACCTACTGTTGGGAGAGGGATTGAAGAGTCAAAGATATGTTTTTTGATTGAGCTTAAGATCAGATCTTTTGAGTTATTTGCCATT
>CAZYJF010000191.1:0-3238 GCA_964647715.1 uncultured Sulfurospirillum sp.
GTGGGACCTGTGTCATTTCCTATCAAAAGATCGCTCTTTGAGATGAGTGCTTTTAGAGCGTTTAAGTCCATCTTTGGAAGCAGGGTGATATTTGTTGAGTGTTTTTCCAACCACTCACCCCTTGCTCTCTCATCCTCGTTTGCATACGGGATGAGGATATTGGCATCAAGGTTTTTACTCACCTCTAAAAGCTTCTCTTTTGGATAGATTCTACTCTGCCAGTTTGCTCCTATGATGAAGATCACATTTGGTTTTTGCTCTGAGAAGTAGGGTTTTGAGATATCAAAATCTCTCTTTTCATATTTGAGATATGGTTTTTTCTTCAAGATCATCTCTTTTGTGATATTGATATTAAGAGAGTGGTTGATGAGATCTTTGTATCTGTCTATGGTGTTTAGATGATATGGTATGTGAAATTTTTCTGTGTATAGATATGAAGCGATACTCTCTCTGATGGAGTCTTTGTCAAATCCTGCTATCTCTTTGCCCAAAATCTTTGCTGTGATAGCGGACTTTAAAAGACCTTGCATATCGATGATTAGATCATAGCCTGTTTTTGAATACTCTTTTAATCTTTTATACTCGCTGATAATCGCTCTTTTATCGCTTTTTATCGATCTTAGATTTACTTTTTTTATGGAGTGAAGATCACTGTTGTGTTCAAGTATCTGGGCAAAACTCTCCTCAACAAACCAATCTATCTGGGCAGTGGGGAAGGACTCTTTGATAAATTGCAACACAAAAGCACTATGTATGATATCTCCAAGGGCAGAGAGTTTGATGATGGCTATTTTTATTATTTTCATAATGTTCATCTTATCTTTATATCCATCTAAGTTCCATTAATATTCAAATAATGCGAAAATGTTAAAATAGGCATAAGGTAAAATTAAATCAAGGAGATAATGATGAAAAGAAGTCTTTTATTGGCGATGTTTTTCTTTGGAGTTTCTATCACGATTAGTGCTTGTGGTAGTAGTTCTAATGAGGTTGCAAATGAGGTTACAAACTCTAAAAACGAAGTTTTAGGTATAAAACTAACTCGCCCAAATGAATTTCAAAGAAAAGAGAATGAACAGATAAAATTTCCATCAACAGATGAGTTAAAAGGAAGTGTTCAAGATAGATATACTTCAAAACAGATGAGTATAAAAGAGCTTATTTTGACACCCCAAAAGGGTGGTATGTTTGTATATGCTACAGGTGGAGGTGGAATGACTTTGGATTTGTACGGACTAGAAAATCCTAATGAGCCCAAATATGAGGGAAGTATATACAATGATGTGGATGTTTATGCCTCAAATATCAAGATGCTAGGTAATGGAATTATCCAGTATGATCTTAAGGATATCTATAGTCATGGAGAAAAAACTAGAGTCAAATATGACTACTTTGATGGGAAGATAATATCTAAAGAGAAAATTGGTGGAGATGGTCTTAGTGATAGAGATTCTCTCACACCCCAAATGGTTAAAGATATGATTCAAAAATCCTATGGAGAGAAGATCAGATCTGTCTCAAAGGTAGTATTGACTCCATCAAAGTATGGAGCTATTGTTTACTCAAGGGGTCCTGGATTTATGTACCTTGATCTGTATGGATTGGATGATATCAATCACCCAAAGAAGGAGTATTCTATCTATTCAAGTGATGATGACGATCATATAGAAAATATCAAGATGATAGGAGATGGTATAGTCCAATATGATATCAGGGGTAATTATATGCATGATGAAATTAAGAGAGTAAAATATGACTACTTTCACCATAAAGAGCTTTCTAGTCAAATTATCAAGGTATAAATTAAAATAGTTTATTATCTTAGATCAACCTCGTTAAATTCAAAGAGGTTGATCCTGCTTTTTTATTAGAATAATTTTAACTTTAAATCTACTTAACTTTATTTACACCGATCTAAAACTAAACTGTTAAAATATCCTTAGGAAAGTTTAAAATATAAGGAGAAGGATATGACGATGAGAAGAAGTGTTTTAGTAGCGGCAGTTTTGTTCGCAGTTTCGATAGGAATTTCAGGATGTGGAAGTAGCAGTGTAGATAGAGATGTAAATTCTTATAGTAAACAAACGGGTGTAAAGTTAAATCATCCAAAAATCTCCAAAACAACAAGAAATGATGGTGAATTTCCTTCAAAAAGTGAGTTAAAAAGAAGTATCCAAGATAGATATTCTTCAAAGCAGATGAGTATTCAAAAGGTGATTTTGACACCTAAAAAGGGTGGTATGTTTGTATATGCCACAGGTGGTGGTAGAATGACTTTGGATCTGTACGGACTGGAAAATCCTAATAATCCTCATTATGAGGGAAGTATATACAACGATGTAGATGTTTATGCTTCAAATATCAAGATCTTAGGTAATGGAGTGATTCAGTATGATCTTAAGGATATCTACAGTCATGGAGAAAAAACTAGAATCAAATATGACTACTTTGATGGAAGGATCATATCCAGAGATAGAATTGGTGGAGATAGTGGAAATAACTCTTTTCCTTCAATAGATGAGTTGAAAGAAAGTGTTAGAGATAGTAGATATGACAGACTTATGAAAAATATTTACAATGTACTGCTAACTCCACAAAAGGGTGGAATGGTTGTATATGCTAAGGGAACTGGAGGTACATTTCTTGATCTTTTTGGGCTTGATGATCCTCACCATCCAAAATTTGAAGGAAGTATTTTTAACGGTGCTGATTATAGTATCTCAAACATCAAAATGTTAGGAAATGGAATAGTTCAGTATGATTTATCATCTGATACAAATAGAGACTATAAGTATAGAATAAAATACAACTACTTTAGAGGAGAGGAAGTTTCAAGTAAGCATATTGGTGGTGGAGATAATGGAGGTGGTAATGTAAGTGTAAAAAATAGAATCATAAACATAGCAAAAAATGGTATTTCTCGTGCTTCCATTGGTATAAAATATATAAATCACATTAAGGGTAATTATTATTTGGTGAAATACAGTTTTTATCCAGGTGGAGGAGATGAACATCTATATATTGCTCTCTTTGATTTAAACAAAAACAAAAAAGTTCATACCCTTTCAAATCAAAACTTAGATGGGGGACCTGGTACTGAAGAGGCTAAAAACATCTCGGTTAACAGGAATAGTAATACTATATCTTATACAAGATTACTGAACTCTTTTGAGTATGATGAACATCCTAAACTAAGACACTTCACTTATAACTATAAAACAGGTGAGGAAGAGTATTA
>CAZYJF010000192.1:0-3237 GCA_964647715.1 uncultured Sulfurospirillum sp.
TGTCTTTGTTTGAGTTTGGAAACTCTTTTCTCTTTTTAAGATCTTTTATCGTGATTAGACCTGCAAGTTTGCCGTTCGTATCTACAAGTGGGAGCTTTTCTATCTTGTTTGTTTTGAAGATCTCCTCTGCATCATCAAGAGATATTCCGTGATTTGCTGTGATTAGTGGAGCTTTTGTCATCACCTCTTTTATGAGTCTGCTTGTATCGTTTTCAAATCTAAGATCTCTATTTGTCAAAATCCCCACAAGCTTTTCATCCTCATCAACCACAGGAAACCCTGATATCTTATACTCTCTCATAAGAGTTAGTGCATCTTCGATTTTTTCATTTGGTTTTAGATGAATCGGTTCATTTATGATCCCACTCTCACTCTTTTTTACTCTTCTTACTTCTCTAACTTGAGAGTCTATATCCATATTTTTATGGATGATACCTATGGCTCCAAGCCTTGCCATCTTGATAGCTGCTTGGTGTTCTGTGACTGTATCCATAGCAGCCGAGACGATAGGGATCTGCAGATCTATATCTCTTGTGAGTTTTGATCTGATATCTACCTCTTTTGGTAGGACTTCTGAGTATTGAGGGACTAAGAGTATATCTTCAAATGTTAGTGCTTGGGTTCTGATTTTTAGCATTAAGACTCCTTTAGTAGATTTTCAAGACCAAGTGCGGCATTGAACATCGTCTGTTCATCTAGTGATTTTGCGATAAATTGGGCTCCGATTGGAAGGTTGTTACTATCTTTGGATATTGGCAAGGAGATAGCTGGAAGTCCTGCTAAATTCACCCCGATAGTGTAGATATCACTTAGATACATATCCAAAGGATCGGAGATTGAGCCTATCTCAAATGCAGTCGTAGGAGCTACTGGCGAGAAGATAAGATCAGCCTCTTTGAAGATTTCGTTAAACTCATCTTGGATTAAGTGTCTAGTCTTTTGAGCTTGAATGTAGTAAGCGTCATAATATCCACTACTTAGCACAAAAGTTCCTATCAAAATCCTTCTTTTTACCTCTTCCCCAAAACCTTCACTTCTTGTTTTTATATAGCTTTCACTCAAACTTTTTGGATCAGCCGTTCTGTATCCATATCTGATACCATCATATCTACTAAGATTTGCACTAGCTTCTGCTGAAGCTGTGATGTAGTAGGCTGCTATTTCATATTTTGGATCTATCATCTCTTTATAGACTATTTTGTGCCCCATGGATTCAAGCTTTTGTATCGTTTGCTTCATCGCCTCTTTTACATCAGTGCTTGCCTCTTCGATGTGGCTTTTTATGACGGCTATTGTGAGCTTTTGATTTGGATCTAAGTTCTGGCTTACACTTTTGTGATCTTGCTTGATACTAGTTGAGTCTTTTGAATCAAATCCTGCGATAATATCATACAAGATAGCTGCATCTTCGACATTTTGAGTAATTGGCCCAATCTGATCTAGTGAACTAGAATAGGCATTTAGACCATATCTACTCACCTTTCCATATGTTGGCTTCATCCCCACACATCCACAAAATGCAGCAGGTTGTCTGATGCTTCCTCCAGTATCGCTTCCAAGTGCAGCGATTGCCAAACCACCACCAACAGCAGCAGCTGATCCGCCACTACTTCCTCCTGGAACTCTGCTAAGATCGTGAGGATTTTTGCTAACACCATAATATGAAGTCTCAGTAGAACTTCCCATGGCAAACTCATCCATATTTGTCCTACCAAATGGTGATAAATTCTTTGATAGAAGTTTTTCGATAACAGTGGCATTATATGGAGCTACATAACCTTGCAGTATCTTTGAACTTGCCGTGATATTCCAATCTTTGACTTGGATATTGTCCTTTATAGCGATTGGAATTCCATCTCCCTTTTGATTGATAGGCTCGTTTGTAAACTGCTCTACATATGCCCCCAAATCTTTTTTGGATTCGATTTGCTTTCTTAGATCATCTTTTAGTGCTTCTATTTCACTGCTTGAAAGTGTAAGTGCCTCTTTTAGTGTAATCAATTTTACCCCTCAAGTTTTTTAGAGAGATTTTATCTAAAAGGGGTTTAGAGAGAGATTTTGTTACATAGTTATACAGACGAAATTTATTAGTTTAGATTATTTAATTTGCTCTTGCAAAGAATTCATAGAAATACTAGAGTAGTAGGGTAAACAAAAAATTACTTTAAAGGAAATAGTATGAAAACAAGAGGATTGATTGCAATATCAAGCTTAGTAGCTTTGATGATGGTTGGATGTGGAAGTTCAGCTGAAAGAACAGATGTGCCTAGTGAGAATAAAAAGGTATTAGTAGAGCCAGCACTCCCTCAAGCGACAAAGATAGATAGGGCAAATTGGAATAATGTTGAGCCTGTAGTAGATAACTTTTTTATCACAAATGATGCTGATAAGTTATCTTTTAAAGTTATCGATGAAAGTATCTCAAATCATAGTGTAAGAGCAGTTGATATCTTTATCGATGCTGATAACAATGTAAACACAGGATATAAAAGAAATTGGCTAGCAGATGGAAAGATCGGTGCAGATTATCTGATTGAAAATAATAAACTATACTCTCATTCAGGTGATGGATGGCATTGGAATTTTGTAGCAAATATCTCAAAAAAAGTGATGAATAAAAATGAGATGGAATTGGAGTTTGATAGAGATTTGGCAAATATTGGTGATTCTATCAAAGTAGTAGCAGGATTGCTAAATTCAAATTGGAATACTATCAAAAGAACCGATGCAGTTAAGTATTCTATATCCAATGGTGGAAATGAAGGAGGAACAACTAGTAGAGGTGTGAGTATCGATGAGGATGAAAACAGTATAACTATCACTATAAAAAGTCCTACGATTAAAAAAAGAGCTTATAGAACTGAACAGATACTTTTGAGTACAGATTTTGATGATAGAGATGGTTACAAAACAGAGGGTAGTGATTTCCTAATTGAAGGTGATACTCTTTATAGATATGTAGAAGAAGATTTGGTATTTGATCTAACAGGAGCTTGGTCTTGGGAGAGAGTTGCTAAAGTTTCAAGACAGATACAAGGTGATACTATCAAGGTAACTATCGATAAAAACGGTGGAATTGGTATATATAAAGATGATTTACATATAGTATCAAGATTGGTAGATAATAGCTGGAATGTTACAGAGACTTATACACAAGATTATCATCTGCAGTTTGGAAGAGGTGAACATAGTTTGGATGAGCAAGTAAGAAATCTACCAGTCGATCTTCCATATGGA
>CAZYJF010000193.1:0-3220 GCA_964647715.1 uncultured Sulfurospirillum sp.
TAAATACCCAGATACTTCAAAAAATAGCTTCAACACTAAGTGATAAAAGTATCGAACTGACATTTGTTACAGATGATACTATGCATAAGATCAATCTAGAAAATAGAGATATCGATAAGAGTACTGATGTTTTATCTTTCCCCATAGAACCTTTTCCAAATGCCCCACTAGGTGAGATCGTTATCAACTTAGATCGTGCTTTTAGTGACTCTAAAAGTCTTGGGCACTCTTTGGAGGAGGAGGTATCACTGCTTTTTATTCATGGTGTTTTACATCTTTTGGGATTTGATCATGAGGTGGATGATGGGCAGATGAGAGATGAAGAGAGACGGCTTATTGAAGAGTTTAAATTACCAAAAAGTTTGATAGTTAGGAGTGAAAATGATAATTGATTTGTTGATCTTTATTGTGGCTATGTATGCATTGACAAAGGGAGCTGATTTTGTGATTGAGGAGAGCGAAAAAATCGCATTTCACTACAATATCTCCAACTTTGTTATAGGTGCGACTTTGGTGGCATTTGGGACTAGTTTACCTGAAATGGCAGCAAGTATGATGGCTTCATATGCCGGACGAAATGAGATGGCAGTTGCCAATGTGATAGGAAGTAATATCATAAATATTGCCCTTGTCCTTGGTTTGGTATTTGTGTTTAGTAAAAAAATTAGCCCCAAAAGAGATATTTTTCAACAAGATGGAGCTTGGGGGGTCTTCCCTGTATTTGCCTTTATCGTGATGATACTAGATAAGTCTATTTCAAGATTTGAGGGGTTGATGTTACTCTTGATGATGGCTGCTTATATTCTATTTTTGATAAATAACGATGATGAGGTTGCAGATGAGGTTGATGAGGAGTTAAAAAACATTCCGTTTGATTGGAAGAGAAGCTCTTTAATGCTAGGAGCTGGTTTTATTTTGGTGATTGTAGGGGCAAATTTCGCTATCGATTCTGCTTCAAATATAGCTAGATATTTTGGAGTGAGTGAGTGGATTATAGGACTTTTACTAATAGCCTTTGGAACTAGTTTACCTGAACTTATGGTTTCTCTATCAGCTGCAAAAAAAGGAAATGGCGATATGGTACTAGGTGGAATCATTGGAAGTAATGTATCAAACTTTACAGTAGTTCTAGGATCTGCTGCACTAATTAACCCTCTTCATGTTGATCTGTTCAAAAACTCCTTTGATATCATATCAGTTTTGATTATCTCTTTGATGCTTGTTTTCATCACAGCAAACAAGCTATATACAAAATCGGCAGGAATTGTGCTACTGATTATGATGGCACTTGTGGTTGAACACAGTGTAGCTTCATTTTAGGGGTATTTTTGAATAAAATTATTATAGTTTTACTGCTTGGTGCAGCTGCTCTTCTTGCCAAAGATATAGCAGTTGCCGGTGATGAGTACTTGATAAGAAAAGATAAAAAGATTGATCTTATATATAGTAAAGAGTTTGGCAGTTTATCTTCACAAGTATTAGAGGATGAGAGCAGGGTATTAAAGGAGTATGAGAAAAGCTTTGGATACCCTTTGGATGAAAAATTGTATCTATCACTCATCTCAAGCAATAACCAAATAGCAAATGCCTTTTCAACTCAAATGCCTTTTAATATGCAAGTTGACTATATCGGTGGAGCTTTGCATCCAGACTATTTTGCATCTAAAAGTTGGATAAATACACTTTTATATCACGAATCAGCACATAACTTTCAGATCAACCCAAAGAAAAACTTACTCTCTAAATATGCACACAAAATCTTTAAAAACAGTCTATATAACAATATTTTACTACCCATTTTCCCAATCCCAAACAATTTTTGCTCACCATTTAACTTAGAGGGCAATGCAGTACTAAATGAATCGTGGCACGGAAATGGAGGAAGGTTATACAACGGCACACTAAAAGCACTAGCTCTAACTCAAGCACTTGCAGGTTATGTTACAGCTCAAAGAACTTACAATCAACATCTATTTTTTCCATATGAGACACACAATTACATAGTAGGTGGATATTTTTGGCTCTTTTTGAGTGAAAGATTTGGTCTAGATAAGGCAAATAGATATTTTTATAACTTTTCAGGGCAGTGGATACCTATCTTTACCAACAATATTTTCAAAGATACCTTTGGAATTGACTATGAAGAGGCTATCAAAGAGTACTCAACTTGGCTGAAAAACAAGGCTAAATCTTTCAAAAAGAGTGAGGGTAAAGTTCTAGCTAGATCAAAATCTATGCTTAAGATGAATAAGATAGATGATGAAATACTCTTTTTAAGTACAAACGATAGAGATATCCCAAAATTAAACCGATATGATATAAAAAGTTCAAAACTAAGACAAAAAACAAGCACATTAAGACTTGGTAGAGTCTTCAAGATAAAAAACAGATACTACACTCTAACTTCATCATATACCAATCCGACAAACATAAGCATAGGACTCTTTGATGAGAATGGAAAAGCTTACAAAAAGAGTCTATCAAAATCTATTGAATATATTTCACCAGATGGAAAAGATATGATCTTCTTTGATATCAAAAGATCATTTCAAGAACCATTCGCCTTTAGAAACAGCAAAGAGATTGGGACTGTAAACTCTTCGATTTTTGTGGATAAAAAGGGATCTATCTACTACTTCAAGCAAGATGGACAAACAAGAACTTTATACAAAGATAACAGAGCACTATTTAGTTTCA
Organism: uncultured Sulfurospirillum sp.; assembly: GCA_964647715.1. Classification (GTDB taxonomy): domain Bacteria; phylum Campylobacterota; class Campylobacteria; order Campylobacterales; family QNZT01; genus QNZU01. The sequence continues at coordinate 2,698 of CAZYJF010000193.1, forward strand.
AAGCTTGGTTTGGATTTGTAAGTGATGTAGATGAAAGTGGGATCTATATCGTCGCAAATACAAAGCAAGGGAGTTCACTCTTTAGATTTAGTAATGGAAGCTTAAGCAGGGTGCTAAGATCTGATGATATCGTTGATGCTAAGTTAATCTCAAAAAATAGTGTACTGATTGAGACGATTGATGAAGATGGAGTAGCTTTTAGGCTAGATTCATTAAAAGATGAACCTTCTTCAATATATTTTCCAAAACTAAAACTCTCTTCTTCAAATAATCAGACAATCTCAAAAGAACTATCTAGATCTAAAGCACAAAAATACACCCCACTTTCAAATCTCCACTACAGCTCTTTAGATGCAGAGCTCATCTACAATGAAAACGAAGAGTTTGATTATGATTTTACAGCAAGATTTACAGATCCTCTAGGTCAAAATTCACTATCTCTTTTTATCTCAAAGTTTGACGATTCAAGTATCGCTGGAATTGGCTATGATAATTCTCAGTTTAGGATGAAATTTGGTGCATC
>CAZYJF010000194.1:0-3216 GCA_964647715.1 uncultured Sulfurospirillum sp.
TCCCTAATCCCACTTCTATCCCCCTCAAATACAATCTCAATAGAACTCTTTTGTATCTGATAGTCATACATTTTGTCATAGTAGTTTTCCAAGAGATCTTCTATCCACTCTTTGTGATCTTGGAGGTTTTGGCTTTGGTTGATCTGCAAAAATCTATTTTTGATAGAGAGGTAGAGCTTTGATCCTAGTCTTTTTTCGATCTTTTTTAGCGAAGCCAAAACATCCTCTTCCCATCTGCTCATATAATTCTCGCCAAAGTTTTTTTGATACTCTGCTAGAGACTCTTTTACATATTCGTTGTAGATGTTTTCGAGCCTATCAGGCATTGGGGTTTTTAGGATGATTAACTTTCCTTTGGTGAAGTTTGCATAGATCTCTTTTGGGATGTAGAGTCTGCCGATATTTTTGCTCTCATGTTCGATTATCAGACTCTTTCCCTTGTAATGGTAGTGACGGATCAGTGCATAGTAGAGTGAGTTTTCGAAGTCTATTTGGCAAGGTTGTGAGCTTACCTTTTTGCCAAAGGCTGATCCTCTGTGATTTGCTAGAGCTTCTAGATCTATTGAGTTGTCAAACTCGTTTACAAGAGGGGTTTTCCCCGATCCTGTCCTACCACCGATGATAATGGTGTCAAGTTTGGAGCTGATTTGAAGTGATCTTTGCATCAAAAAGTTTCTAAATGCTTTGTATCCACCCTTGAGTCTAGGTATATCCAAACCCCTCTCTTGTAGCCACTCTTTGGCATATTTTGATCTTGATCCACCTCTAAAGCAGTATAGATAAGCATTTGGATTATTTTTAAAAAACTCCACCCAAGAGTCCAATCTCTCCTCTTTAAAGGGAGCTACTATCTCCTTGGCAAGTTCTATCGCCTTTTGGTTTCCAGCCTCTTTGTAGCGAATCCCTATCTTTTCTCTCTCGCTGTCATTTAGGATAGGGATGTTTGTACTGTTTGGAAAAGCTCCGTTTTTAAACTCTATGGGAGCCCTTACATCAAGAAGAGGTATATTTTCTATGATGATGTGCTCAAAATCCTCGATAAATTCCATTTATACTACTTCAACGACAAACTGATCTTTTTTGACTATTGTACCAATTGGCTCCAATTCCAATCCGAACTCTTTTGCGATCTGCAAAAACTTCTCAACTCCACTTTGCTCCACCGCACATAAAAGCCCTCCAGAAGTTTGGGCATCGCAGAGGATATCTTGGCTTTGGGGATTTAAGCCTCTTACTTTGTGACCGTAGCTTTCATAGTTTCTTTTGCTTCCTCCTGGTACACAGCCAAGTTCTTGAAACTCTTTGGTCTTTGGTAGAAGTGGGACTTTCTCAAAGTCTATCTTTGCACTCACACCACTTCCCTCACACATCTCGATTAGATGACCAAGCAGTCCAAATCCAGTCACATCGGTCATAGAGTTTAACTCTTTGAGTTTGGATACAACTGCTCCTACTTTATTTAGTGTCGTCATAGCCTCGATTGCTGGTTTTAGATCGGTATCGCTTATCTTGCCTTGTTTTTGGGCAGTGGTTAGGATACCGATTCCAATTGGCTTTGTCAAGAAAAGATGTGATCCCTCTTTTGCTTTGTTGTTGTATTTTAAGTCGCTGTTTTTGACTCTACCAGTGACTGCAAGTCCAAAGATAGGCTCTGGTGCATCTATACTGTGCCCGCCAGCTAGTGGAATACCGGCTTCTTGGCAGATATATCTTCCGCCCTCTATCACCTCTCTTGCCACTTCATCGCTAAGTTTACTCACCGGCCATCCAAAGATTGAGATCGCCATCAACGGTTCTCCGCCCATCGCATAGATATCGCTTATGGAGTTAGTCGCTGCGATTTTACCAAATGTGAAAGGATCATCAACAATCGGCATAAAAAAATCGGTCGTGCTAAGCACTGATGTGCCATCACCTAGATCATATGCTGCTGCATCATCATTGCTCTCATTTCCTATGAGAAGATTGGGATTTGGTGAGATTGCAAGGTCGCTTTTTAGGATGGAACTTAACTGCTTTGGCGAGATTTTGCATCCGCATCCTGCCCCGTGGCTGTATTGGGTTAGTTTGATCTTATTCATTTATCACTCCTCATATTGTGCAATTGTAGTCAAATTATATTTTATCCTATCTGTGTTATACTCAAGTTTTAGGGGGAGTGGAATGAGAGAGCTTGTAAAAAAGATTGAAAATGGCGATAGGGTGGAGTATGATGAAGCTGTGAGGCTTTATGAACTTGATCTTTTTACGCTTGGAAAACTTGCCGATGATATTAGAAAAAGCAGATACCAAAACAGGAGTTTTTTCAATATCAACAGACATATCAATCCTACAAATATCTGCAAAGATATCTGCAAATTTTGTGCCTTTTCTGCAAACAGAAAAAACCCAAATCCATATACTCTAAGTCACGAAGAGATTTTGCAGATCGTTCGTCAGAGCGATACAAACGGAGTCAAAGAGGTTCATATCGTCTCTGCTCACAATCCAGAAGCTGGGCTTGACTGGTATATGGAGATTTTTGCAAAAATCAAAAAAGAGTTTCCACATATCCATGTCAAGGCACTTACGGCCGCTGAGATTAACTTCTTGGCAGAGGAGTATGATCTTAGCTTTGATGAAGTGATTGATCTGATGATTGACAATGGTGTAGATTCGATGCCAGGGGGTGGAGCTGAGATCTTTGATGAAGAGGTAAGAGATAAGATCTGCAAAGGCAAAGTAAGCTCAAAAGATTGGCTTGAGATCCATAAACTTTGGCACAAAAGGGGCAGACACTCAAATGCTACGATGCTCTTTGGTCACATAGAGGAGCGAAAAGATAGAGTAGATCATATGATAAGACTTAGATCTCTTCAAGATGAAACCGGCGGATTCAACAGCTTCATACCACTTGTCTACCAAAGAGAGAACAACTACCTAAATGTCAAAAATTTCCTCTCATCACAAGAGATCTTAAAGACGATGGCTGTCTCAAGAATCGTGCTGGATAACTTCCCCCATATCAAATCCTACTGGGTGACATCTACGATAAACCTAGCTTTGATAGCCCAAGATTTTGGAGCTGATGATCTTGACGGCACCATAGAAAAAGAGATGATAAACTCAGCCGCAGGAGCAAAGAGTGCAAACGGAATGGCTTTGAACACCTTTGTTGATCTGATTAAAAACAGCGGATACAGACCGATAGAGAGGGATAGTTTGTATAATGAGTTG
>CAZYJF010000195.1:0-3181 GCA_964647715.1 uncultured Sulfurospirillum sp.
CGAAGATCTATCACTTGTGAGTGCCTAAAAGAGAATTTATCAGCTTTGGATACTCTTGCTCGATTCTCTTTTGAGCGACATAAGAGCTGATATTCATCAATCTAGGCATCTTCAAGATGATACTTTGCCCCTCCTTTGTCCTGCAAAACTTCGTAAAAGCTATCAACTCATCTTTGCTAAGTTCCCTAGCATAAACTCTAGCTAGTTGAGGTTTTAAGCTCTTAAACGATAGATACTTTTTTGCAAAATCACTCACAAGCCTTTTATTTGTACTAAGAAGTGGATTTGATGCTATCTCTTGGCTTATGGCTTGATTTATCAACACATCCATATAACCATTTTTATTCATCACTTCAAGCATACTGTTTGATAGAGCAATATTTGAAGATGGTTTTGCAAAAACAACAGTTCCTAACACTAAGAGAGTTAATATAGTTTTCATAAAATAGACTCTTTTTGATTAATTGTAACAAATTTTTATAAATAGACCTACCTAAGCTCGTTGTGGGATTGCATCAAAAGTAAAAAATTTAGAAAAACTATGAGATTTTAAAGATAGCCTTTAATTATTTTTTTCTGCTCTTAGTTTTTGTACTTCTTCTAAACTTAACCCAATCTTTTCGCAGATAGTTTCATCATCAAGAACATCCAACAAACTTCTGGCTATAGCTATCTGTTCCTCTTTTTTACCCTTTTCAATCCCTTCCTTATAAAAAGGATCTCTAACCTTATCTATCACAAATGGCATACTTAGCTCCTGTTTTGTCTCTTTCGTTATTATATCATATAAATTAGGTCTTAGTCGAAAAAGGAAGAGGAGCTTTCGAATATAGTCCTCTTTTTTCTTTTCACTAAAATATTCTAAATTTTTTGCAAGTCTTTTAAGAAGTTGGTTAATATCTTTGACACTACAGAGTATAGCTAATATGTTGTCGTTGATATCTTCACTCTCTATGAGTATTTGGCAATCGATATCTTTGATGTATTTTACTTCATAGCTATATCTTAATCTATCTGTTTTTAGTGAGTTTTTGGTTCTGTTTTTACTCTCACCTAGATAGAGGACAGTTTGTAGGGGAAACTGTTTGTGTTTATTTTCTATCAGCAGGGCATAGTAGAGCATTCTTTTTGGCATATTTTGATCATCTGCTAGTTGTATTTCAAGATGAAATATACTATCATCTTCAAGTCTTACGACTAGATCTGCTTGTTTCTCTTCTACTTTTGGAAACTTTGTCTCTAACAACTCTTTTGCTTCTTTATCTGTTAAGAGCTTTACAAATGTGGTAGGAACTTCTTGGAATATCTCTCTTATGGTTCTATCATAGATGAATTGTTCTTGTGGTTTTTTTGTTTTTTTCATAGAATAATTCTATAAAAATATTTTAGTTTGGTAAGATTTTATTTCATTTTGAAATATTTATTGACTCTATCTATTTTACTTTTTAGATAGTTTTTCTAAAAGCATTTGATACACCTCTTGAACACTCATAAATGAAACATAATTACTTCAACCTATTTATACATTACATTATTTCATCGTTTTCTTACAAAAATCTACAAGATAATTCATCTCTTTTTCTGAGCTATTAAGAAGCTGTATCATTGAGTTTCCAACATAAATACGATAATTGTAATCCCACTCCAAAAAGGAAAATTGAATAATTGTAAAGTTACCCTTTTTAAATTTTTTTATTAATTTTAGAGGATAATCTTTCTTTTTAAATTTTTTCAAAAGTTCTTCTAATGGAGTAAAATCTGATGCAAAAACAGCTAAACTTTTAGGATTAAATTTTCTTAAATCCTTTGGAACATGTGTAGAAAAACTATAAGAATATTCATCTGTTTTTTCGATCAATTCCATAGTTGCCGGTACTGGTATTGAACACTCTTGAATCTCCACATATTTATATGTAGATTTTGCAGCACAACTATTCACGACTATACTCAATAACACTATTAACATCACTATATTTTTATTCATATATCTTTACTCCACAATTTCCAACTGTATGGCAATTATACTCAAATCTTAATTTTGAAGGGCTGGGAGTGAAAAAATCAAAAATCCCAGGTAATGATTCTAATTCTTTTAAAACCAACTAAACTCTTCACCCATAAGAAAACAACAACTGCACAAATAAACTTAAAAGTTAAAAATGTTAAACTTACAAAAGATTTTTTTAGGAGTTTAAATTATGTTAAAGAAACTCACATCCTTGCTATTACTATCCACCATCTTAAGTGCTAGTGATACTTTTGTAGCACTCAAGTATGGATTGACCTCTCTCAACCAAGATGGAGTCAATTTTAACAATAACTCATATGAACTTGATCTAACTATCAATCAAAATTATATGATATTTCCAAGATTTGGTCTAGCTTATGTAGATATCGATGAAAAGGGAGAAACTGTAACAGGGCTAACCCAGCTAAGTTTAGAAGGCTTATATGACATACAAGTAGCTTCAACTTTCTCTCCATATCTCTTTGGAGGAGTAGGATATGAGAATGTATCACACTCTAGAGATGGTTTTGATAGTCAGTTTTTTGTAGATGGTGGTGTGGGAGTCAGGTACCCGCTAAATGACTACCTAAATGTGATGAGTGAACTAAAGGGTCTTTATATGCTAACTGGCAACGATCAAGATAGTGAACTTGCCTTTTATATCGGACTAGGTGCGAACTTGGGTGGGATGGATACTACTCCACTAGACAGTGATGGAGATGGAGTCTATGATTCAAGTGATAGATGTGCCAATACCCCATATGGAACAAGTGTTGACTCAACTGGATGTCCGGTACAAATCGCTCAAACTGCCTATATATCAGATCAAGATGGAGATTCGATAGAAGATAGCCAAGACAGATGTCCAAATACTCCTCAAGGCACTCCTGTTGATATCCACGGATGTCCAGTTGCTTGTAAAACGACAAGTGTCATAGCAGATGAAAAACCTCGTGTTTATGATAGTGACGGTGATGGCATCGAAGATAGACTAGATAAATGTCCACACACTCCAAGAGGTGTTAGAGTAAATAGTAACGGATGCAAGATTCAAAAGAGAGTCTATCACAAGATAAAAACACTTCATATTAGATTTGAGCCAAATTCAGCGACTATTCCATTTACCGCCAAACCAAAAATAGCTGATCTAGCTGACTACATCAAAAGTCATTC
>CAZYJF010000196.1:0-3177 GCA_964647715.1 uncultured Sulfurospirillum sp.
ATCTTCTATGGCATTTGGAGAGATTTTGCTCACATTTCCCTCAAAAAGTCCATACTTTTGGTAGTCATAGGTATCTATCTTGATGGCTACAGGCATCCCTGTTTTGATAAATCCTATATCTTTGTTTTCAACGATCGCCTTAAACTCCATCGGTGCATCTTTTGGTATGAGTCTTATTAGCTCTTGGGCAGGTTGTACCACTCCTCCAAGTGTGTTGAAGCTCACTTTTGATACTACTGCATCCATCGGAGCTTTGATCTGCTGTTTTTGCTCCTTGAATGCGACTGCATCTATCTGTGCTTTTAGCTCGGCTAACTGTGATCTTTTTTGTGAGAGCATCTGATACAGCTTGCTTTTATAACCACTTGAGATCCCTTCCTTTTGGTATCTTAGCTCATTTAGCTTTGATCTTAAAGCACTGATCTCCTGCGATTTTCTATCGATTTCGTGTTGGTAGCTTAGGTTCTCTCTTTGGAGTTTGTAGTAGTCATTTTTGGCGATGATATCTAGGACTTTTCTCATCCTTCTCTCTTGTTCTTTTCCCATCCTTAGAGTTTTTCTTGCATTTTCGATATCTATCTGGAGTGCAGATATTTGATCATTTATTTGCATCATCTGTGCATCGATCTCATTTTCTTGGGTTTTTATATTTTGCCTCTCGCTTAGTTGCATTCCACTCATCATAGCCACGATTGAAGGATCGGCATCTGAAGGAGGTATGAACTCCCTTCCCTCGATGGAGGCTTGAAGCTTGGCAATCTCTAGTGAAAGGATCTGAGCATTTTTCTTTTTGGCTTGGATGTTGCTCTTTTCGACACTTGGATCTATCTCCATGAGAAGTTGATCTTTTTTTACCGCCTCCCCCTCTTTGACATAGATGTTTTTGATGACTCCGCTACTTAGTGCTTGAAGAATCTTGACATTTCCAACAGGCACTACATTTGCTCTAGCACTCACCACTACATCTGTCTTTCCAAGAAACATCCATACAGTTGCTATCAGCATAAATATCACGATAGCCCAAAGTATCTTCCTCCCAAGAGGACTTACAGGAGTCTCCTCGATCTCACTCAAATGCGGTCTAAATCGGTTTTTATCATCTGTAGAATACATCTTCTATGCCTCCTGCTGGCTATACAAGTAGTGGTAATAGCCCTCTTTTTTGATAAGCTCCTCATGAGATCCTGCCTCGATGATTTGCCCCTTGTCCATGGCGATTATCACATCACACTTTCGCACGGTAGAGAGTCTGTGGGCGATGATAAGAGTAGTTCTACCTTCTGTTATCTTCTCTATGTTGTCATTGATGATCTTCTCCGACTCATAATCAAGAGCACTTGTCGCCTCATCAAAGATAAGAATCCTAGGATCTGTAAGCAGTGCCCTAGCTATCGCAATTCTTTGCTTCTGTCCTCCAGAGAGTGATGCTCCCCTCTCACCAACCTCCGTATCATATCCCTCTGCCAGCTCCGAGATAAACTCATTTGCTCCGGCTATCTTTGAGACATAGACTATCTCATCCATCGATGCAGTAGGATTTGCCATAGCGATATTCTCTTTTATCGTGCCGGAAAAGAGAAAATTTTCCTGAAGCACGACACCTATTTGGTTTCGGTACCATTTGGGATCAAAGTGTCTGATATCCACATCATCGACATAGATAGCTCCAGAGAGTGGTATATATAACCTTTGTATCATCTTGGCAATGGTACTTTTACCACTTCCACTTCTACCGATGATACCCACACTCATTCCAGGAGCGATTCTAAAGCTAAGATCTTTTAGCACCATAGATGAGTTTGGATTATAGGCGAAATTTACCCCCTTAAAAGCGATCTCCCCTTTTAGCTTTGCCAATGTGATAGCTTTGTCTCCCTTTTGCTCCTTTGGTGTGTTTAGTATATCTCCCAATCTATCTACCGATAGGAGAGTTTGCTGAAACTCATTCCATAGATTTACCAGCCTTAAAACAGGAGCTGAAAATTGATTTGCAAACATTTGAAATGCGATGAGCTGTCCCACTGTCAGCTCATTTAACAAGACCTGCTTTACACCAAAATACAGAATCGAGATAGTCATCAGTTTTTGTAGGAGTTGAGATACCCCACCAAGAGTAAAGCCTAGATTACTCAGCTTAAACGAGGCACTCACATAGTTTGCCAACTTATCTTCCCATCTCTTTTGCATCACACCCTCAAGTGCCAAAGACTTCACCGTCTCTACCCCTGTCACAGACTCCACCAAAAAGGCATTTGAGTCAGCTCCCATCTGAAACTTCTCTTCAAGCTTTTTACGAAGATTTGGAGTAAAAAAGAAGTAGATCACACCCACGACCGTGACAAAACCAAGCACTAAAAATGTCAAAGTTTTACTATACATAAACATCACAACCAAAAAGACAAAACTAAACAAGATATCGAGCAAAACAGTTATCGATTTGTTGGCGATAAACTCCCTTATCTGATCTAGCTCCCTCACTCTTGCTATGATATTTCCCACTTTTCTTACCTGAAAATAGACAAAGGGAAGTCCCATTAGATGATCATATAGTTTAGCCCCAAGCTTTGCATCGATTTTGGAGGTGGTATCGACAAATACATAGTTTCTCATCAAGTTGAGTAAAAAATCAAAAACACTCACCACCACAAAAGCAATTCCCAAGACATCCAAGGTAGAAAGAGAGTGATGCACCAAGACTTTATCGAGTATCACTTGAGTAAACAAAGGTGTCACTAGCCCAAAAAGCTGGATCACAAACGAAGCCAAAAGCACCTCAAAGACTATCTTTTTATACTGCATGATTTGGTTAAAAAACCACTCAAAACCAAAGCGAACTTGTGCTGAAAGCAGTCTGTGCTTTAGTACCAATGTCTTCTTATCAAAATCCTCTTCAAACTCTTTTGTCGAGATCACAGTTGGTGTTTTTTTATCCATATCAAAGACCAAAAGCTCATCTTTTTTCAAATCAGCCTTTAACAAGACACTATAAGTACCATCTTTTTTTTGGACGATGATAGGAAGAGGATAGTTGTTTATCAACTTTTTAATCGGAAGTTTTTTCAGCGATATTCTAAAGCTCTGCCTTTTGGCGATATATGCCAACTCCTCAAACTTTGGTTCGCTATCTTCACTTAGAGCATACTCTTTGGCTATAGCTCTTGAGTCAATGGTGACATT
>CAZYJF010000197.1:0-3176 GCA_964647715.1 uncultured Sulfurospirillum sp.
GTCTTACCTTCACCACCACCATGTGGGTGATCTATCGGGTTCATCGCAGATCCTCTAGTTTGAGGTCTTATTCCTCTGTGTCTGTTTCTACCTGCTTTTCCGATAACAACATTTGCCCAATCTTCATTTCCAACTGTTCCGATTGTTGCCATACACTCTGAGAGGATTTGTCTCATCTCACCACTTGGCAATCTAAGAACTACATATTTCTCTTCTTTACCCATAAGTTGAGCATATCCACCTGCACTTCTTGCTATCTGTCCACCTTTTCCAGGTTTCATTTCGATATTGTGGATGATAGTACCAACTGGGATATTTTTCATCTTCATTGCATTTCCAGGTCTAATATCTACACCAGATTCAGCAGAGATCACTTTATCCCCTACTTTAAGTCCTGAAGGTTGGATGATATATCTCTTCTCTCCATCAGCATATGTGATTAGAGCGATTCTACAGTTTCTATATGGGTCGTACTCGATAGCTGTAACTTTACCCTCGATTCCAAATTTTCTTCTTTTGAAATCTATAATTCTGTATTTTTTCTTCGCACCAGCTTCTCTGTGTCTTGATGTGATACGACCGTTGTTGTTTCTACCTGCACTTCTAGGAAGTACTTTAAGAAGTGATGGAACACTAGGCTTTGCTGTGATATCACTAGAATCAAGCCCTGTCATATATCTTCTTGAAGGTGTGTAAGGTCTATAACTTCTAATCGCCATCTTATACCTCCAAACTTTCTATTTTAGCATCTTCAGGAAGCTTGACATAAAACTTTTTATAGTCATCTCTTTTTCCTGCGATACCTCTAAATCTCTTAGTTTTACCCTTTTGATTTAGTGAGTTGATACTCAAAGGAATAAAACCAAAATACTCTCTTAAGACCTCTTTTAGTCCGCTTTTAGTCATCTTTGGACTTGTTTGGATGACAACTACACCATCTTCTTGAAGTCCTAAACTCTTCTCTGTATAAAGAATCGCTTTAATATCTGTAATATCTGCCATCTTAATCCTCTTTCGTTAGTGCTTCAAATACACTTTTTTCGATAACAATTGCATCAAATGCAGTTGCTGTATATCCATTTAATTCGTTTGGTTCTACCAAATAACTGTTTGGTTCATTTCTAAATGCATAAAAACTCTTCTCATCAATCATCTCTTTTACAACAAGTGCATCTCTAACACCAAGATCTTTGATGAATTTCGCTGCATCTTTTGTCTTTCCAGATTCGATTGAGATACTATCAACTACAAAAAGCTTTCCATTGTTTGCTTTTTCATTTATAGCAAACAAAAGAGCAAGTTTTTTCTGTTTTTTGTTTACTTTTTGATAATAGTTTCTGTTTGACTTTGGTCCATGAGCTACACCACCACCTACTCTAACAGGAGTTCTAGTAGATCCAGCTCTTGCTCGACCTCCACCTTTTTGAGCATATGGCTTTCTACCACCACCACTTACATCTGATCTAGTCTTTGTATGAGCTGTGTTTGCACGAAGTGCTGCTTGATACGACTTGACATATAGATATAGGTTGTGTGGATCAATCTCACTCATACTCTTTGGGAGTGCAACTTCACCGCTATTTTTTAAATTTTTATCTAATACTATTGCTTTACTCATTTTACAATCCTTATCGTTCCAATTGATCCATTTGCACCAGCAACTCCACCTTTTAGTGCGATAATTCCATTTTCTGCATCATAAGAAACGATCTCATTTTTTGCTGTTTTCTTATCTACTCCATAGTGTCCTGGCATCTTTTGACCTGGTTGAACTCGTCCTGGCCACTCAGCATTACCAATAGAACCAACTCTTCTGTGAAATCTAGAACCATGAGCTCCTGGACCTCCAGCGAAGTTGTGTCTTTTCATAACACCAGCAAAACCTCTACCTTTTGATACAAAAGTTGTTTTTACAATCTTTGCTTCACTTAAAGGTGCAAGATCAAGATCTCCAGCTTCTGTATTTGCAACACTAAGAGTTTTAAATCTATTAAACTCTTTTGGAAGAGCATACTTTTTTTGTTGTCCCTCGATGGTTTTGTTAAACTTCTTACCATCTGGATATGCAACGAGTGCTCTTTTGTTCTCATCTACTTCACAAACTTTTGCCTCAACAATCTTCACCAAAGTAACTGGGACAGCAGGGACTGTTGTTGTTCTACTCATTCCGATTTTTTGAACTATATATTCCATCAACTACCTCCTACTTTCCCATTGCTCTAACTTCGACATTTACCTCTGGGGCAAGGTCAAGTTTCATCAGTGAATCAACCGTATCAGTTGTAGCAGACACGATATCGATAAGTCTAGCATGCATTCTCATCTCAAACTGCTCTCTTGAGTCTTTGTTTACATGCGGTGATCTTAGAACCGTATATTTCTTGATCTTAGTTGGCATTGGTATAGGCCCTCTAATCTCAGCTCCGGTTCGCTTGACTGCTTCAACGATAGCAGCAACTGATCGATCCAAAACCCTGTGATCGTAAGCTTTAAGCTTTAATCTAATCTTTTCCATTTTTTCCCTTAAAAGAACTCGTCAGCAAAACTGACTAAAAATTTGAAGCACAAATATACACAAATAGATATTAGAAGTCAAGTTATTTAGGGATTTAATCAAAAATTTGGCTTATTTTTGTTCCTTTTTATAAGGAATAAAATGATTTTAAGCAACTGTTATTATTTTTATCTAGAGATAATTTCTAAGTTTTATTTTACAATTTGTAATTTTTTGTATATATTTTTTTTATTAATTAAACTATTTTAATCTTATATTTACTTTTTGAAAAATTTATTATACACTCATCAAAATTTTTCAAAAAGGCATTTTTGTGAAGACCATACATTATATATTTTTAGTCACTCTACTAATTTCTCAAATGTTTGCTAGTGATACACCTTTTGAAAAGAGATTTGTCTATTTTGATAGATCACTTCACCTTGATGAAAATCTAATTCGTGCCAAAGAGGTGATTCAAAAAGCAAAAAGACTTGATTTTAATGGGTTTGTTCTTAGTCAGTCATATCTTTATACTAGATTATCACATCAAAATGAGAATATCTCAAAAACAAAGCAAAATATCAAAGCTATAGAAGAGTATGCTCATCAAAATGGCTTAGAGTTTATAGTGATGCACTTTTCTGAAAATATGCCAAATGAAGTAGTGCATGATGATAAC
>CAZYJF010000198.1:0-3174 GCA_964647715.1 uncultured Sulfurospirillum sp.
CATCATCCTCTATGATTGTAGGATTTCCAGTACTCTTGTCATCCCCTTTGAAGTGAGTTACATGCACCATACTGAGATCTTGGACACTTACTCTTTTACCTATCTTGATATAGTGAACATCTCCTCGTATTACAGTACCAAACCAGATAGAGCAATCCTCTCCTATCTCTACATCGCCTATGATATCAGCACTATCAGCGACAAAGACATTTTTGCCTATTTTGGGTTTTAATTCTTTATAGTTATATATCATTTTATCCTCTTTTTATCTTTATTTGAAAGTGTATCAGAAGTGGTTGTTTTTCTATTTTTCTTGTATATCTTGTTGATATAGTGTTCTAGTACTGCTTGTGAGTCTATCGATTCTTCACCCTTTTTTGCTTCAATGAGAGTGTAACTTTCATCTGGGTTTAATCTCCAAGCTAGTTGGTTATCAGCAAGTTGCAGATGTAAATAATCAATTAGCTTTTGAGATATCGCTTGATCTAAGACAGGAATCATCAACTCAAATCTCTTCTCCAAGTTTCTAGGCATCCAATCAGCACTTGAAATATAAACTTGACTAGGATCATGCTTAAAATAGAAAATTCTTGCATGTTCAAGATATTTTCCTATGATAGAGATGACATTGATATTTTCACTAATACCTTTAATACCAGGTTTCAAGCAACAAATACCCCTGATTATCAAATCTATCTTAACACCCTCCATAGAGGCACGATAAAGTGCTTTTATGACATCTTTATCTACTAGAGAGTTCATCTTTGCGATGATTCTTCCTTCACTACCCTTTTTCGCCTCATTTTTTATCATAGTAAGAAGTGTCTCTTTGATTTGAAAAGGCGACATTTTGAGATTGTTTAACTTTTTGTTCTTTGAAAAACCAGTCAATATATGAAAAAAGGTGATAGAATCTGCTCTAAAAGCATCACTAGAGGTAAAGTACCCTACATCTGTATAGATCTTGGAAGTGGTTACATTGTAGTTTCCAGTAGAGTAGTGCTGGTAAATCTTTAATGAGCCATTTGATTTTCTAATCACTTGGGCAATTTTTGCATGAACTTTAAATCCTGGAATTCCATAGATCACATGAGCTCCCGCCTCTTCGAGTGCCTTTGCCCAGATGAGATTATTCTCCTCATCAAATCTAGCCTTTAGTTCAACCATCGCAGTTACTTGTTTGCCATTGTTACTAGCATCTATTAAAGCTTGGACTATCGGAGAGTTTGCACCCACTCTATATAGAGTCATTCTAATAGAGAGTACTTTTGGATCTTTGGCTGCTTCTTGAATAAATCTCACAACTGGCTCAAAGCTCTCATAAGGGTGAAGAATCATCACATCTTCTCGATCTATGATCTTAAACATAGACTCATTTTTATCAAATGGAGCTAGAGTTTTTGGTATATTTGTAGGCAGAGCCAAGTGTGAGTAATCTTTGTTACTGACTATATCCCAAAGAGCCCCAAGGTTTAGGGGGATAGAGTATCTGTAGATATCCTCTTTATATACTTTTATATGTGAGTTTAAAAACTCAACTATCTCCTCACTAGCCCCCTCATCGATCTCAAGTCTGACAAATGCTCCCTTTTTTCTAAGCCTAAGACCTTGCTCCAAAATCTCCATAAAATCATCAGCCTCTTCATCCTCTATGACGATATCAGCATTTCTTGTCACCCTAAATGTAGCATATGATGTGACTTTGTATCCTGGAAAAATATCACCTATATGCTCTACTATCAAAGACTCTATAGGGATATAAGTATCCTTACTGATATGGATAAACCTTTGTAAGAGTCTAGGTATCCTTATCATCGCATACTTTGTTCCATCTTCACCATTTTCATCTTTTAAAGTCACAGCCAAAGAGAGTGAGAGATTGTTAAGTGGCGGAAATGGATGAGTGGCATCAACTGCTATGGGGATGATTACAGGAAGTATATTTTCTATAAAATACTCATCGGCTTTTTGCTTTAACTGGCTGTTTAGATCACTATAATTGATGATATAAAGTCCACTCTTAGCCAAATCATCTACAATCGTTTTATAATTTTTCTCAAGCTCTTTTTGCTCATCTTTTAGATAAGAAGTGATAGCTTTTAACTGCTCTAAAGGAGTCATCTCGTCTATTCCAGAGCTTCCTACCCTAGCAGAGTATAACTGCTTCAATCCCGCAACTCTTATCATATAAAACTCATCAAGATTTGTAGAGTATATAGCGATAAATTTTAGCTTCTCAAGAAGTGGATTGCTCTTTTTGGAACTTTGGGCTAGAACTCTTGTGTTAAATTTCAGCCATGAAAGTTCACGGTTGCTATATAAAGATGGATTACTAAGCTCAGATGACAAATTACTCTCCTATTGGGTTTGAGTAAATTATATCATATTTTTTAGAGTTTTTTTATCTGTGCGATTTTATCTCTATACATCGCCGCCACCTCAAAATCCAAATCTTTCGCGGCTTTTAGCATCTTGGCTTGATACTCTTTGATGATCTGCTTTTTCTGTGATGGAGGGATTTTGTCTAGTTTGGCTTTTTTGTCATAAATCTCTCCATACTCCTCTTGTTTTAGATTCTCATCCATATCTCTTTTGACCGATCTTGGTGTGATATTGTGCTTTTTGTTAAACTCTATCTGTTTTGCTCTTCTTTCTTGTGTAGTATCAATGGCTTCTTGCATGGACTTTGTGATTTTCTTGGCAAACATAATCACTCTACCGTTTTCATTTCTAGCAGCTCTTCCCATCGTCTGAATCAAAGCGGTAGTAGATCTTAAAAACCCCTCTTTATCGGCATCAAGAATCGCCACAAGGCTAACTTCTGGCAGATCCAAACCCTCTCGAAGAAGGTTAATTCCCACAAGCACATCAAACTCACCCGCTCTAAAAGCACGGATGATTTGGTTTCTCTCTATCTGATCTATGTCTGAGTGCATATATTTGACTTTGATGCCAAGCTCTATGTAGTATTTGGTAAGCTCCTCTGCCATCTTTTTGGTTAATGTCGTCACCAAGATTCTCTCATCCCTCTTTATCACATCCTTGATCTCATCATGAAGCTTTTCTACCTGAAACTCACTATCCATGATGGTAACTTCAGGATCAAGAAGTCCTGTGGGTCTTATGATCTGAGTAGCTGTGTTTTCTTTGGAAAGTTCAAGCTCTAAAGGAGCT
>CAZYJF010000199.1:0-3172 GCA_964647715.1 uncultured Sulfurospirillum sp.
AAAGTTTTCACCAGGACCACGTATCCTCAAGTAACGGTTGTTTTTTAGTGCTTGATCTACAGATATATTCTTGTAGTGATTGGATGAATTGTTTGAACCATTTGTCGGTATGCTAGATCCTCCTCCACAAGCTACCAAGTATATGGCAGTAGCAAGAGTGATGAATGTCGAAAATATTTTTTTTATCATCGGTTGCCTTTTATTGTTTTTGATATCTAGACAAAGCAAATATTGTTCCTTTGTGTCATCTTGGCTCATGGGTTTTTGTGTTATCATAGCGGTATGAAAAATTTAAATCTATATGCGAAGATCGAGTCTATGATAGGATTTGATGAGGCTTATGAGAGGCTTTATGATCTGTATATCAAAGAGCTTGATAAACTGCAAGTTGGCCGCCTGCTTGATCTTGGGTGCGGTAATGGAAACTTTTTGCTCAAGATCAAAGATAGCTTTGATGCAATCGGAATCGATCTAAGCTCACAAATGGTACAAATCGCTCGCCAAAAAGGTGTCAATGCAAGATGTGAAAATTTATCTGATCTAAGAGAGAAGTTTGACGCAGTTGTGGCGATAGGTGATGTGCTAAACTATATAAAACCAAACGATCTTGGCAAATTTTTCACCGATCTTAGATCAGTACTGAATGATGGAGGGTATTTTCTTTGTGATATAAATACACTGCATGGTTTTGAGGATGTAACTAGTGGAACTTTGGCAGTGGATGAGGGGGATCGATTTTTGAGTATCGATGCGGATTTTTTCGAGGGTGTGCTTTTGAGTGAGATCGTCTATTTTCAAAAGTATGGAGATTGCTACAAAAAAGAGAGCGAGAAGATTTTTCAGTATTATCACGATAAAGATGACCTTTTAGATGAGTCAAAGATGGAGTTGGTGAAGGTGGAGGGGGTATCTATGTTTAGCGAGGATGTGGATAAGGAGCTTTTGGTTTTAAAAAGTGTGTAGAGAGAAGAAAAATAGTTCTCTACTCTCTAAAAGTTAAGTAAAACTTAGAATTTATAACCTAGTCTTACGATTGATTTTGTATCTGTTTTATCAAATCCTACAGGAGGAAGGTTGTCATAGTTTAGCTCCTCTTCTATAGTAAGATGAAGATTTTCACTAAGTACAAAGTTTACACCCAAAAGTGCAGTCGTTTCATAATCTTCCTCTAAATCATCAAAGTTCTCCATAGCACCTACTTTTAGGTAGAGATCTGAAAATTGATTGAGTTTGTTAGTGTATTCAAGATATTCGTTAATTGAACCGAATTTTTCAGTAGCTTGACCATTTGAATACTCTTCGATGTTGTATGCAGGACCTACTTTTACGACTAGTTTTTGTTTGCCATCATCAAAAAGTGTTTTTCCGATACCAATAGCTAGTGAAAATTTGTTGTCATAGTTTTTAAATTCATTTCTTAACCAACCAAGTGCGATATATGCTAGCCAGTTGTTTTGAAGGTCTTGTTCACCATTTAGTAGTGCTGTATATTCTTCTGCTGTTTTTGTGCCATCATCTTTGTTTAAAAATCCAGTTGCTTGGAAGTTGTACTTAAATGGTTCATAGTTTTCACTCTCTATCATATGTGAAAATGTATATTTTGCATTTAGATTTAGTGTCTTAGTGTTTCCCGAAGTGTTTGCAAAACCCAAATCTATGCTCTGTACAGGTGCTGTTGTAGCACTAACTGGTGAAGTTTTGCTTGTGTATTTCCCTGCTACATCCGTTGTAACGACATCAGCTAAAAGTACAGTTGTACTTAAAATCGTTGATAGTAGTATTTTATTCATTCTTATCCTTAAATAATTTAAATTAGATTAAATACTAATATAAAATACTTAATTTAATATTAATTTAATTATGAGTTATAATAGTACTTGTCAGGGGTGATTACTATTTGTTGTTTGGGGTTTTGTATTGAACCTATAAATTTGACATACATATCAAGTTTTGATATAATTTTTTTGATATTAATGTCAAAAAAGGGGTGTGATGTTTGAAGAGGCGAGGGAATTACAACAGCTACTTTTGAAGAAGCTAAAAACGGAGTATAAAAGATACTTTTTCAAAACGATAGATTTTGACAGACTCACCGGCATAAAGGGTGCAAGGGGTGTGGGTAAAACAACTTTTTTGTTGCAGTATCTAAAAGAGAACACTCTTCCTATCTCTAAAAAGCTCTATATCAGTGCCGATTCGCTTAAAATCGATTCACTCTTCGATCTTGCAAAGGATTTTGAGAAAAATGGCGGAGAGCTTTTGATTATCGATGAGATTCATAAATATATAGGTTTTGAGAGTGAGTTGAAAAAGATTTATGATTTTTTGCAACTACAAGTAATCTTTAGCGGTAGCAGTGCCTTGAAGATAGATAATTCAAAAGCAGATTTGAGCCGAAGAGTTGTGGTTTATGAGGTAGAGGGGTTGAGTTTTAGAGAGTTTTTGGAATTAAAGCACAAGGTCTCTTTGCCTACTTATTCTTTGGAAGAGATTTTAAGAAATCACGAAGATATTGCCTATGCTTTACTTCAGATGATAGAATTAAAAGATTTTAGAGAGTATCTTGAGACCGGTTATTATCCATTCTATTTTGATCGCTTTTCAAACTACAAATTGAAGCTAAATGAGACTATCAACACGGTTTTGGAAGTGGATATACCCTCTATCTTTAACATAGAGTATCAAAATATAAGAATCCTAAAAAAACTGCTTTTGTATATCTGTCAAAGTGTGCCATATACCCCAAATATCAATGAGCTTTTAGGCAAAATGGGAATGGGAAGCGACTATAGAAGTCTCTATCGCTATTTAGACTATCTACACAAAGCAAAAATACTAACTCTCATCCGCCCAAAAACAAAAGGAGACAATATCTTTAGCAAACCCGAAAAGATTTACTTTAACAATACAAACCTTTTCTATGCATATTGCAACAACCCAAACAGAGGCACAATCAGAGAGCTGTTTTTTAAATCGATGCTTTTTGAGTATGATTTGAGCATTCCCAAAAAGGGAGATTTTTTGGTAGATGAAAAGTATATCTTTGAGATCGGTGGCAAAAACAAAAGCTTCAAGCAGATCAAGGATATTGATAATAGCTTTGTAGTTGCCGATGATATCGAGATAGGGTTTGGGAATAAGATACCGCTTTGGTTGTTTGGGTTTTTGTATT
>CAZYJF010000200.1:0-3166 GCA_964647715.1 uncultured Sulfurospirillum sp.
AGCTATAGCATTACTAAATGGATGTGGAGATCGAGGTGGGGATTGTGATAGTTCTCTAACAACTAATTCAATCAAAATTGTATATAAAAATCCTGTTGCAATTATTGATGTTACACCACACGGTTATACATTTGAAGATGATAATGATAATAACCAAAGTACACTAGCTTACAGATGGTATAATAGTAATGATCCTATCATATTTGATGCTAACAGAAGTAAGGATCAAGATGTTGCAGGTGATCCTAGTATCGTATCATATAACTGGGTAGTAAAAAATGAAGACAACACTACAATGACAGATAACTGTATATCAACAGATATCAATGGTAGTAGATTAATAGTAAAAATTTGTGATGAGGCTAGAGATACTGAATATGAAAAATTTAGTGTCAAACTAACTGTTACAGATAATGAAGATAAAAACGCTACAGATTATAAACTAATCACTATCTACTAACCCCTTTAGCACCCTATTTACCAAAGGGTGCTAAAAAGAAAACTTTTTTTTACAAAAATACATCTTTCTTTTAGCTATTTTTTTGTAAAATCATAATTATTTCATAAAAGAAGAGAAAAATTGCAAAAATTGGTAAAGCTACTAAACGACTTAAATGAGCTTGTTATGTTCAAGCACTCTATTTTTTCACTGCCGTTCATCTTTATAGCGATGATCGTGGCTGCTGATGGATGGTTTGGCTGGAGGCTGTTTTTCCTAGGAATATTAGCAGCTATTAGTGCTAGAAACTTTGCTATGGGATTTAATAGATTTGTTGATAGAGATATTGATGCTCTAAATCCTAGAACTGCAAATCGACCAAGTGTAGATGGAAGACTAAAAAAGCAGACAATCCTTGGATTTACACTACTAAATGCTCTTATATTTATAGTAGTTGCATACTTTATCAATGATCTTGCTTTTAAGTTGTCATTTCCCATACTGATTATCCT
Source organism: uncultured Sulfurospirillum sp. (assembly GCA_964647715.1). GTDB lineage: Bacteria > Campylobacterota > Campylobacteria > Campylobacterales > QNZT01 > QNZU01. Next base: position 952 of record CAZYJF010000200.1, read on the forward strand.
AGCTTCATACTCTTACTTTAAGAGATTTTCATCTTTGGCACATCTTATTTTGGGACTCTCTTTAGGATTGGCTCCGATTGCTGGAGTGGTGGCTGTTAGAGGGGAGATTACATGGTGGTCGGTTTTTTTAGCGATTGGTGTGATGTTTTGGGTGGCTGGATTTGATCTGTTATATTCGCTTCAAGATATTGATTTTGATAAAGATCATAAACTCCACTCCATACCTGCTAAATTTGGCAAATCAAAAACTCTTCTTTTTTCAAAAATATTTCATCTTTTGGCAGTAGTTTTTTGGTTACTTTTTGCTTATAGCAGTTTGAGTGGCTTTTTGACATATCTAGTTATCGCAATAAGTGCAATGATTTTGATGATGGAGCATAAGATAGTAGCGAAAGATTTTAAGAAGATTGATCGTGCCTTTTTCACACTTAATGGCTATCTTGGTATAATATTTTTAATTTTTGTGATATTAGATGAGGTATTTTAAATAATGAAAGATATTCGTTTTGTCGTAGCACCACTAGAAGCTACTTTTGATCTAGCCTCAAACAATCAAGAAAATTACGAAAAAGAGTTTCAGTCGATGAGTGAATATGAAGAAGACAGCATCGGTCAATGGCTAAAGATAGCAAAAGCTAAAGGGGAGACAAAGGAGAGTGATCCTGTTTTGTTAGAGCTTATCATAGAACTACACAAAAAGATAGATAGATTGACTGATATTGTCAAAAATGAAGAAAAGTCCCTCTTAGAACTACCAAAAAAGGCAATGATAAGCAAGATAGGATTTGAACATATACAGCTTGAGGATGCAGTCTTGGATGAGTCAACGGACTACTACATGAGGATTTCTATGCCACTTTTTCCAAAAAGAGAGGTTCCCCTGTTTGTGAGAGCAATTGATTCAACAAGTGCAAAGATATTAAGAATTCACCAAAAGGATGAGCGAGATTGGAACTCCTATGTGATGGCAAGAGAGAGAGTGATGATTAGACAAATGAAGGCTAAAAAAGATGTTTGATACATTGATATTTATTTTATATGCGATTGTTTTACTTATGATTATCGGTTATTTGTACTTTAAAGACAGAGGAATATACCAGAAATTATCCCTCTATGAGAGTGCGATAGATGAGTTAAACAGAAGAATTTATCAGCTAGAAAGAGAACAACAAGCTTCATCTATAAAGCCTTCTGATCTGAGTGAGGCTTTTAAAAAGATTGAAGATCGCTTAGATGATAAGCTAAATGATTTAGGTGAGCCACTTCTAAGAACAGTTCGAGCTTATAAGAGTATGCAAGAAAGACTTGATGCTTTAGAAAAGAGGGTTGATGAAAAGATTAAGGAGTTAAAACAGACTCCAAGAAGCACATCTGTTCACACAAATGACAACTATGAAGAGAGAGTCATAGCTCTTTTTAAAGAGGGCAAAAGCATCGAGGAGATATCCAAGCTTACACGAGTTGGGATCGGTGAAGTAGAACTTATATTAAAACTCTCAAATCTAAAAAAATGATCTCCTACACCCACCCCTCATGGCATGAGATACTTGATAGATCTTACAAGAGTCTTGATAAAGAGTATAGAGAGTTTTTAGAAAAAGATGACTCATTTTTTCCAGATCGAAAAAACCTCTTTAACGCTTTTAAACTTCCACTAAAGCAAACAAGATATATTCTCTTTGGGCAAGATCCATATCCTAGAAAAGAGAGTGCCATAGGGTATGCTTTTATCGATGGTAAAGTAGGTGATATATTCTCAGAAAAAGGTCTTAGCAAAGAGGTAAACAAAGCCACAAGTCTTAGAAATTTTATCAAGATGCTTTTAGTGGCTGAGGGAGAACTTAGGTCTGATCTTAGCCAAGAAGCTATCAAGAAAGTCGATAAATCTTCTTATATCAAAACCCTAATTCAACTAAAAGAGAACTTTGAAAAAAATGGAGTGATGCTTCTAAATACAGCACTAATCTTTACTAAAAAAGAGGAATCTAGTTATCACATCAAGATGTGGAGACCATTTATGAAAAGTTTGCTTAAAGAGTTAGAAGATTCGCAAATAGAGCTTATTCTATTTGGAAAAATGGCAGATGAACTAAAAAGATATGATGAGACAAAATCTTTTAAAACTCACTCTATGCCTCACCCCTATAATATATCTTTTATTCATGATAAAAATGCTCATGAACTTTTTTCTACTATGACTCTTTTGAGCTTGTAA
>CAZYJF010000201.1:0-3160 GCA_964647715.1 uncultured Sulfurospirillum sp.
TCTCCTCTTGTCTCACCTACTATATAAATGCTACCTTGACTGTCCAAGGCTATATCTTCACATTCATCATGCTTGTCTGATCCTATACTCTTTTTCCAAAGCAAATCACCTTGTGAGTTAGTTTTCATGATGAACAGATCTAAACTATCACGATCTCGACTACTAGTAGCTGTGCTACCACATACATAGAGGTTATTTTGCTTATCTATCGTGATTGCATGAGCCTCTTTTGAGTCTGGTAGATCATAAGTTTTAGTCCATATTAGTGTGCCTTTGTCATCAAGTTTGGTGAGCGAGATTTTGCCTATGTTGTTTCTAAACTTTGCTCCTGCTAAATAGAAGTTTCCTTCTTTATCTTTCACACTGTCATTTGGACTTCCTCCTTCACTAGTTCCATAGTTTTTAACCCATGCTTCAGTATGTTTTATCGTTTTTGTATCTTGCACTTTTTCCAATTTGTCTGAAATATTGTCATTTTGTGAAAATTCATCATCTCTTGATGTACTATCACATGCTTGAAAAAGAAGGACTGGTAATAATAAAAATAGATTTTTTAGCATCAAAATTCTCCGTGTTGTTTTTGTATGACTCCAATAAACATCGTCATTTGGATAGATAGATTTAGAGCTACTATTAACACAAATTTAAGTAAACTATCCCCCTTAAAAGGAGAGAGTTTGCTAAAAGGTGTCAAGAGTTATTTTTCATTTTATGGGATGATGGTCGCTTCGATTAACAAGACCATAGCATCCACTCTTACCAAAGCCAAACTGCAAATCGATCTTCTTTTTAAAAACTTTATCAAACTGAAGTTCAACAAGCTTCAGACACTTCAAAAACAGATCACAAATTCAAGGATAGATTAATGAAAATAGTTAAAATTTCACTCATAAGCACCGCTCTTTTGGCTCCACTTTTTGGTGCACAGGAGCTAGAAAAGATAGTCGTAACCACTCCAAACAAAACCGCCCAAACACTCCAAAATGTCACTTCAAACATCGATATCATCACAAGCGATGAGATAGAAGAGAGAGATTATAGAGTATTGAGCGATGCTTTGATAAGACACAGCGGATTTAGTATGAGTCGAACTGGTGGAATAGGACAACCTAGTTCGGTATATCTAAGAGGCTTTGACTCTAAAAGAACTCTAGTACTTATCGATGGTGTAAGATACAACGATCCTACTTCACTAAACGGAGCAGCATATGAGCATCTTCTACTAGGTGGAGTAGATCACATCGAGATAGTCAAAGGTGCACAATCTGGTATCTGGGGAGCAGATGCGAGTGCTGGAGTTATCAATATCATCACAAAAAAGCCCAAAAAAGATGGAGTCAGTGCATCAATCCATGCAGAGTATGGAAGCTACAACACTCAAGACTATGGATTTAACACAACCGTTAAATCAGGCAAATTTGACCTCTCTTTGGATCTTGAGAGACTAAGCAGTGACGGCTTTAGTGCGAAGAGTGTCAAGGGAGTTGATCTTGATAAGCTTGAAGATGACGAGTACAGCAACAACAGCTATGGTGCAAGGCTTGGCTTTGATCTAAGTCAAAACGACAGAGTAGAGACATTTTTTAGATATATCGATGCCGATACTGATTTTGACGGCTATGATGCCAATGCCACAAAGGCAGCAAACGATCCTATCTCAAATGCCACTTCAAAGCAAAAGTTTTACGGAGTAAACTACAAAAGAACTGGGGTAGATTACACTGCCAAGCTATACTATCAAAGATCAGACTTCAAAAGAGTCTCTACTTCAGCTTTTGGCAAAACCAAGTTTGACGGCTCAATCGATGAGAGCGGAATCAACGGAACTTACAAGATAAACAGTGATCTTGCCATCGGTGGTGGTGCTGATCTAAAGAAGTTCAAACACGAAAACAAGCTAAATGAGGACTACTCAAACAAAGGGGTCTATCTCTTTGTAAACAACACGGTAAAAGAGGAGATCGGTGATACTGTGCTTTCAGCAGTAGCAAGATATGATAATTTCGATAAGTTTGACAACAAAACCACATATAGATTTGGTTTCAAACACACCCCAAAATCAAATCCAAAGATGAACTACTTTGCAAACTACTCCACAGGATACAATGTCCCTCTTCTTTATCAGCTATTTGATCCAAATGTAGGAAATGCCAAGTTAAATCCTGAAAAGACCAAAGGCTTTGATCTAGGGTTTAACTATGAGGGATTTAACCTTACATACTTTAGCAATAGTATTGAGGATATGATTGATTATAAGATGATTGATCCTGCTACCTATAAGGGTGCTTACTTTAATATCGATGGCAAAACCACACTAAAAGGTGCCGAAATCTCCTACTCGTCTGCCATCAAAGAGGCGAATTTAGCCTACAATCTAAACTACACATACCTAAAAACCAAAGACAAGAACGGCAAAGAGCTTCCAAGACGACCAAAAAACAGTGCAAATTTGACTCTCGACTACTACGGAATCCCTCAAACTCATCTTGGAGCGACCATCAGCTACATAGGAAAAAGAAAAAAGGGTGCATATGATGCCAATCCAGATAAAGATTATAGTGCATACACTCTAGTTGATCTAATTGGAGATTATAAATTAAACGATGCACTAAATATCTATCTGAAAGTAGAAAATGCCCTAGATAAGTCGTATGAAAATATCACAGGTTACGGAGTGAGCGAAAGAGCCTATTATGCCGGATTTAGATACAAGATCAAGTGATCTTAGGATCATCCCAAGAGAGTATATCAAATACAAATTTTTCAACTCTCTTTTTCTAGGACTCTCTGTAGGGGCGATCTTTGTAGTTTACACTCCACTAAACCCATCGATCTACTCGGTGGGCGGAATTGCCCTTGCTATTGGTATGCTCATAGTCGCTAAGTTTTATGAGAAGATCATGAATATCAACTACTTTTTTAAAATCTCTTTGCTTGTTGAGATAGTGATGCTTATTATCATCGCATTTTTTATCCTAAACCCTTACAACTATATGAGTGCTTTGATGGTCTATATCGGATATCAACTAACCTTCGTATTTGGCTCATATCTCATCCGTGCAGAGACGATGATCTTAAAAAAGGACAAACTTCTCTCAATGGTCGATTCATCTAAACAGATAGGCTATCTTGTAGGAATGGCAGGATCGTATATCTTTTA
>CAZYJF010000202.1:0-3146 GCA_964647715.1 uncultured Sulfurospirillum sp.
GGAGGCCAAGGGTTAAACTCCTCTTCACACTTTTTTGATCTTGCCATTTAACTATCCTCTTTTGCTAAATGTCTTCTCATAAAATCACCAATCTCATCTAGTTTTGAGTTGTTGTTATCTCTTTTACTCTTGATGCTCTCTCTTAGAAGTCTTTCTATATTTGTATTTTTTAATTTTAAATTTTTATCCATACTTTCAATGGCATCTACCATCTCAAATATACCAATTTTCAACTCTTCATCTCTTTTTTCTTGCTTTGTCATCATATTGATAAGTAATCTCTCTTTCTTTAGACTCTCATCACTATTTAACTCTTGCATACTAAAGAGATCTTTTAATCTATCTTGCACCAGCAAATTGGTATGGCTTAATTCTTTCATAGAACCTGCAATCATCTCAAAACCTTTTTGAGTACTCTTTTGTTCTTCACTTAGACGATCTAATAGGATCTTGAAATTCTCTTTTAATTCACTTTGCTGGGATGTTAGAGTTTGGATTGAGCCATTTAAACCCCTCATCTCTTCTACAAATATATCCATATATGATCTTGAACTTTTCTGTAAGTTTGTATCACTTACTAAACTTTTTTCATCACTTTTATCCTCTACTAGTCTTGATTGAAGCCAGTTTTCAACACCAGTGATTAGTGACTCTTGGGATTTATTTAAAAGATACCCTTTTATACTTAGCAATACCGCTGAGATTACCCCAAACAAAGATGAACCAAAACCAACTGCCATACTAGAGAGTGGTTTTGAAAATCCAGCCATGATCTTGCCTATATCTACATTGCTTCCTGCAAGAGAACTAACGATTCCACCCATTGATGCGATTGAGCCTAGAAGTCCAGCAAATGTACCAAGAAGTCCTATCATCAAAACAGTACCTATAAAAAAATTGTTATATTTGTTTTGATTGCTAAACTTCTCATCAAGCCAAGCCAATATATCATCAGCCTCATCTCTTGTAAAATAGAGCATCTTAGAAATGGCTCTACTTTTGATTCTATTTGCTATCGTACTTGGGAAAACCTTCTCAATACCCTTTAGATAAAATGAGAGATCACCCTTTTTATACATAATCACACCAAAAGTACCTGCAACCATAGTCAGATCTTTTGCCGCTTTTAGTAGCATAAAAGTACCGATTGCCAAAATGGCTGTAATTGCTATATTAAAAGTTAGTGTGGACAAAAAGTATAACTTAAATGTCTCCATATTTGTAATAGCTATAAAATATACAAACAGCCATAAAATGAAATAAGCTTTAAATATTTTTAATCTTTTCATTCAAGCACCTAAAACAAAAATAAGATCATCGATATAATCAATCCAAGAGCAACCAAAGTAACTGAATTGACCAAGTTTTTAACTAGATTTACAAAACTATCATCATTTTTAATCTCTTCAGCCACAACTGCAATCCCTGCTAAATCACCATCAATATCATAAACTTTTTGATAAACACTAAAATATTTTGCACTCTTTATATAACCATTATCTTCAAGTTTTAACTCTCCTAGCTTTGACTTTAGATCATGGATGAGATTATCATTAAAGACTTTTGCATGATAAAAATATCTATCATCTATACTATTAAAAAACTTTTTTTTGATCTGCCTATCTATCTTGTTTATACTATTTTCTGTAACTAAAAAAGCAAAATCCTTGTCTTCTTTTTTATAATTTTCTACCAATGCAACTATTGACTCCTCTAACTGAACATTGATAATATCTCCATCTTTTGCCATTGGAACTAAAGCTTTAATAACTGTACCTTTTTTCTCAACATCAACACCCACTTTTTTTTGTGACTTTTTTGAACGAGTCAAAGATAAATTTATTATCTCTTTGGAGTTAATCTCATTTAATTTTTGTCTAATTCCAAGTAACTTCTCATCAAGTAATTTTGTGGAGTTTTCATCATCACTAAAGATAAGCTTAGCAATACTGCTATCTTTGGATATCACTGTTGCTAAACTCTCTGTATAGTTTTCTTGCTCTTTTAACTTGTTTTTTAACTCTAAAACATAGTGATATTTTTGATTTTCATAAGTTTTTTTAGCCACATCGCTAACCAAAAAATTCACAAAATACAAAGAGGCGAAGATGCCTAAAAGTGAAGTAAGTGTTAAAGTAGTAAACCATAAACCCTTATTTCTTTTAAGCTTTTCTAAGAATGAACTAAACCATTTGATAAAACTAAACATAGATATACACCTTCTTAAAATAATTATAGATTTGCTAGAAATTACTATCGTCCAAAAATCAAAAATCTTTATCTTTTAACGACTTTTATAAAAATACAAACAAGTTTTTTAACAATTTTAAGAATTTTTGTAAATAATTATTTGAATTTGTCGATATGAAAATGAAAGAAATTAAATTTTATACTGATGGGACTCTATTTATGCAACATTTTCTTTTAGTGTTATTTATAATCATCTCGATTAACCTATCGCTAAAATCAGACAAATTAAGACTAGATGCTTATAAAATAATCATTGAGAGTTGTAAAAATGAAAAATATGCAAAAGATGCTATATATCAATTTCCTGATACAAACTCTTATGTGGTTAAAAATGGCAATTGGTATGTACCTCAAATTGACAATATCTACTCACTAAAAGATGCCAAAAAAATCTTAAATAGAGTACAAAAAAAGTACAAATCAGCCTATATCAAACACTATCTTATCAATATAGAAAAAGCAAATCAAGTTAAAAAAATCAAAAAATCAAAAACCCCCATCTTAACTGATACTAACTATCAAATAGAAGAAAAAAACACTACAATAACAAAAGTTCCAAAAGTAGAAGAAGTACAAAATCTACAAAAAGATACAATACAAGATCTTCAAGAAGAGCCAAATGAATCTAGTAGTGAAGGTTTAAGTCTAAAAGATGCCATTAGCTTATCTCTAAAAAACTCTTATAAAATAAGCTCTGCAAAAGAGAAAGTCATACAGGCTAGACATAAGCTAAGAGAAAAAATTGCAGCTTACTATCCAAAGGTAGATCTATATGCAAATGCAGGTGGTACATATCTAAAAGCATACAAAAAAGATGAGGTAAAGTTCTTAAAATCAGATGAATCCCTTGTCATCTCACAAAATATATATGCAGGTGGAAAACATGTAAATGATGT
>CAZYJF010000203.1:0-3132 GCA_964647715.1 uncultured Sulfurospirillum sp.
ATTTGACTTTAGTGATCCAAACTTCACACCATTTGATTATAGTTATTTTGCTTTTGTTTATGATAGCTCAAAGCTTAAAAATCCTCCTCACTCTTTTGAAGAGTTGGCAAATATGCCAAAAAATTTCAAAATCGCCATACAAGATCCTAGATCATCTACTTCTGGTTTTGGTCTTTTGCTGTGGGTAAAATCTATATACAAAGATAAAGCAAAAGATTATTGGAAGAGATTGGCTCCTCATATCCTCACAGTTACAAAAGGGTGGTCAGAATCGTATAATCTCTTTTTAAAAGGTGAGGTAGATATGGTATTGTCGTACACTACATCACCTGCTTATCATATGATTGAAGAGGGAAGAGATGATATTAAAGCTGCAAAATTTAGTGAAGGGCATTTTGCACAAATAGAAGTAGCAGGGATCTTAAAAAATTCAAAAAAGAGAGCGTTAGCAAGAGAGTTTTTAAAGTTCTTACACTCAAAAGAGTTTGCTAGTATCATTCCCACTGCAAACTGGGCATATCCTGTCATAGAGAGCTCTCTGCCAAAAGAGTATGATAGTTTGATTAAAGTAGATAAAACTATCACTTTAGATGAAAAAACTGTAAATCAAAACCGTGCAAAATATATAAGCGAGTGGATAGAGGCACTAAAGAGTAAATGAAAAAAAGCTCTTTTTTTATAGAGTTAGGCACTCTTTTTTTTATCATCTTTATCGTTGTTTTTATCTTCATATCGATCTTTGAAAAGGCTGACTTTCAAAATCTAGTCATTCTAGATCAAAGGACCCTTAATCTACTCAAATTTTCCATATATCAAGCGATACTCTCTACTATAATTTCTATCTCTTTGGGTGTAGTTTTGGCTTGGGCACTGCACTATAGACAGAAGTTTTTGGGAAGAAGAGTGTTAATCTCTTTGATATCTGCATCTTTGGTGATACCTTCTCTTATCGTGGCTTTTGGGATCATAGGTGTCTTTGGAAGAAGTGGCTGGATAAGCCAGATATTGAGTAATTTTGGAGTTGAAGCACTCTCAATATATGGCATCAAAGGGATCATACTAGCTCATGTATATCTAAATGGCTCATTTGCTACAAAAGCTCTTCTTCATGCACTCGATTCAATACCACTAAATCGATATAAACTGAGTGCTAGTTTGGATTTGAGCCTTTGGCAAAGATTTAAGTATATAGATTTTTTGGCGATGACTCCCACTATCAAGACTCTCTTTGTTACTATATTTCTTTTATGTTTTACCTCATTTGCCATAGTCTTACTACTTGGAGGAGGACCACAAAACAGTACTCTTGAAGTAGCGATATATGAAGCTATCAAGATAGACTTTAACCTTGGACTTGCTATCAAATACACTCTTATACAGTTAAGTATATCGATACTTATCATCTCTTTTTTATCAAAAAAGGATGAGGATATCACTTCATTAAAGTCAAACTATGTTGATCTTTGGTTTTTGGATAAAAGATCACACGAAGTCATAGAGTTTTTTATCATCGCCGTTGCATCGCTATTTTTTATCTTGCCACTATTTAATATATTTTTAGATGGTTTTGATGGCAGTTTTAAAAGAGTATTAACAGATGAACTTTTTATCAAATCATTTTTTACATCTATCTTCATAGCAACAGTTTCGGCACTTTTTAGTCTGATATTGACACTGTTGATTGCTGATCTAAAAAGAACTTTTACTCTACCACTAAGACTGCAAAAAAGTAAACTCTCCTATCTAGCAAAGATCATCATAGAGCTTACAGGAAATATATATTTTGCGATCTCATCTTTGGTATTGGGTCTTGGATTTTTCTTGATATCTTTGAAATATCATATAGATCAAGGGGTGATGGCTTGGTTTGCTTTGATATTTGCAAATGTTTTACTGACTCTGCCTTTTTCTTTATCTGTGATATATCCTCTTTTATATAAGATAGGCTCAAAATATGACAGGTTAAATTATGCACTTGATTTGGGTTTAAAAGATGAGTGGTTTAAAGTCATTCTTCCACATCTAAAGAGTTCTTTAATCTATGTATTTGCACTATCTTTTTGCTTTTCACTTGGAGATTTGGGTATCATAGCTTTGTTTGGAAATGAGAATTTTAGTACACTTCCTTGGTATCTGTATGGGCTTTTAGGAAGTTATCACAACAGTGATGCATCAGTGACTGCTACTGTGTTGCTGGTATTGACATTGGTTGTATTTTTAGGTGGAGAGTATATTGCTAATCGTAAAAGATCTTAAATACCGTTATGATGGTATCACATATGAGTATAATTTAGAATTGGACAGGGGAGAAATCGCTTCTATCATGGGTGGTAGTGGTAGTGGTAAATCAACTCTTTTAGATCTAATCAGTGGGTTTTTAAAAGCAGACTTTGGGCAGATCATAGTAGATCATAAAGATATCACAAATCTTCCTATCAGAGATAGAGATATATCCATACTTTTTCAACATGACAATCTTTTTGAACATTTAAGTGTCAAAGAGAATATTCTAATAGGACTAAAAAAAGATAAAGATATCAGCAAAATTTTAAAAGAGCTTGGTTTAGAAGGATTTGAAGATAAAAAAGCTTCTATGCTCTCAGGTGGTGAAGAGCAAAGAGTAGCACTAGCAAGGACACTTTTAAGAGGAGATAAGATACTGCTTTTGGATGAGCCATTTTCAGCATTGGATGAGAAAAATCGACTAAAAATGCTAGATCTAATCAAAAAAATCACAAATGAGAAAAATCTCTACACTATCTTTATAACCCACAATAAAGAGGATGCAGATCTAATCTCTGATAAAAGATACACTATGAAAGATGCTAAACTCATCCCCTCTTTTCTCATCAAAAATTAAACACTCATGTTTAGAAGTAATTTAAAGCCACTAAAAGAACAAGGACTATGCAATAAAATCTACATAAAAAAATTAAATGGCAAAACAGTAATAGTAAAAGAGTTTATCAACAAAGAGACAGACCACTTAAACGAATACAAAATACAAAAAAAACTTTCATTTCAGAAAATTGCTCCAAAAACTTATGAGTATGATAAAAAGTTTATGATAAGCCAATACATCGATGGAATACATAAAAAAGTAGTCTCAAAAAAGGATCTTTTAAAGATAGC
>CAZYJF010000204.1:0-3108 GCA_964647715.1 uncultured Sulfurospirillum sp.
GGTGGGAAATACTCTCTACCGTTTACCTCATTTTGCCCTAAAGTTCCACCTTTTGGATTGCTATTTTCTTGGACTTGGGTCGTAGATGCAGGGATATTATATACCACCCAGTGAGTCCAAAGTCCCTTTGGTGCATCAGGATCTTTTAGTATCAAAGCAAAACTTTTTGTCCCTTTTGGAGCATTGAACCACTTTAGAGGTGGAATATTTTTGCTACCTTGACAACTATAAACTTTTGGCAAAACCGAGCCATTTTTAAAAGCTGGACTTTGAAGCTCAAATTTATCCGATCTAGGTTTTAGTTTTTGCAAATCCTCTGGTTTTGTAGCACTACCACCACTACAACTCACAGAAAACAACACAACAAAAATCAAACCAAACCATTTAAGATTTTTCATACACTATCTCCTTCTTTTTTGTTTTTGTTAATTATATCTAACTTTTTACACAAGTCCAAAAACTCCTCCCCATATCTCTCAAATTTCACCTCACCGATGCCGTGTATGGCTAACATTTGAGCCTTGTTTTGGGGTAGAAATCTTGCCAACTCCATCAAAGTCTTATCGCTAAAGATAATGTATGCAGGAACATTCGCCTCTTTTGCTAACCTTGATCTTAGCTCCTTAAAGGCTTCAAATACCTCATCTTTCTCTTCATATTTTTCATCCTTATGCTTTTCAAATTTTCTCTGTTTTAATTTATCTTCATCTATGTTTACCTCTTGCTTCCCTTTTAGTATCGCTATTCCAAGATTAGTCATTTGAATCGATCTATGCTCACCACTTTGTATCGCCTCTATATCATAAAGCTTATCAACGATCTGCGACCAAACCTGCTTGGAGTGATCTTTGCCCACTCCATAGACTGAGAGCTTATCATGTCCAAACTTCTTGATCTTTTCGGATTGACTTCCTCTTAGCAGATCGATTAGGTGATTTTGCCCAAACTTTGAGCCGGTTCTATAGACTGCAGAGAGGAACATTTGAGCCTCTTTTGTGATACTGCATTGATTTACAGGCTCTCTTTGACAGTTGTCACAGAGATTCTCACACTCTTTGACACTATCTCCAAAGTAAACTCCCAAAAGCTTATGACGACAGTTTGAGCTAGTAGCAAAGCGATACATTTGAGCCAACTTCTCCTCTAGTACCTTTTGATATCTTGAGTCAGTGCCGTTTAGTATAAGCTCTCTTTTTTGTATCTCATCCGATTTTGAATACAAAAGCAAAGTTTGCGAATCAACTCCATCTCTTCCAGCTCTTCCAATCTCTTGATAAAAACTCTCTATCGTCTTTGGCAAGGATGTATGAACCACAAAGCGGATATTGCTCTTGTCTATTCCCATACCAAAAGCGATAGTAGCCACCACGATATCGAGCCTGTCATACAAGAAATCTTTATAGACTCTCTCTTTCTCCTCTTTGGAAATCCCCGCATGATATCCAGCTGCCGATATATTTTGAGATTGCAAAAATCTCGCTAACTCATCAGTCTCTTTTCTTGTAAAGGTATAGATGATCCCGCACTCATTTTGATGCTTTTGCAAAAACTCCAGCAACTGTTTTCTTCCATTTTCAATCCTAGCCTCACAACTGATGTAAAGATTGTCCCGAAAGACATTTCCTCTAAGCATCACAGGATCGTTTAGATTTAGACTTTTGGCGATATCATCGGCGACTTTTGGTGTGGCAGTCGCTGTAAATGCGGCTATGGGGATATCTGGGAAATTTTTCTTTAGGATATGAAGCTCTCTGTAATCACTCCTAAACTCATGCCCCCACTCACTCACACAGTGAGCCTCATCTATCACAAAAAAGTTGATCTTGATACTCTTTAGAAAGTCTATAAACGACTCCAAGATCATCCTCTCAGGAGCCACATACAAGAGCTTCACAGCCCCACCTCTAAGCCTACCAAAGACATCAAGCCTCTCATCTTCGCTCATATCGGAGTTGATAGTAGCGGCATTGATACCAAACTCTTTTAGCGATCTAACCTGATCTTGCATCAGGGCTATTAGTGGAGATATGACGATAGTTACACCCTCCCCTAGAAGTGTAGGCAGTTGATAACAGAGCGATTTTCCAGCTCCCGTGGGCAAAACTGTAAGAAGATCGCGACCACTAAGCAGTGCATCGATAGACTCCTCCTGAAAAGGTCTAAAACTCTCATACCCAAAATACTCTTTTAATAGTTCATATTTTCTCATAACTGACATCTTACCCAAAAATTTAAAAAAAGGTAAAATAATATTTCATATTGAAATATTTCACGATTTATTTATCTTAAAAAGATAGAATATTAAATAATAAAACATTATAAGGGAAAGCAAACATGAAAAAGATTTTATTGGTGATGATTATAGGTGTTGTATCACTCTTTGCACTTGGTCAAGAGGTTCATGATTTTACATATGAGAGAAGTTATTATACTGCACTCAAAAAGGCAAAAGATCAAAATAAAGTACTCATGGTAATGATCGAGAAGAAAGGTTGTCCTACTTGTGCATATATGAAAGATATTGTATTTGAGAGAGAGAAAGTTTTAGATTATCTAAATAACAACTTTGTAACTTTGATCTTGGATATAAAGGGCAGATATTATCCCAAAAGATTTATATCTCACAGAGCTCCTACATTCTTCTTCCTCGATCCAAAAGATGAGAGAGAGATAAGAGAGAAGAAGGTAGGAGGATCAAGACCTTGGAAATTCCTAGAAGAGCTCAAAGAGGTAAAAGCCAAATACGACGGAGCAGATATCAATATCACAGTCGATGAAAATCAAAGCAAAGTAATGGGTAGCAATATCAATGTCGTTTATTAATCGCTAACCATTTTAAAGTAAACTTTCAAAACAAAAGATCAAAAAAGGAAATAAAATGATAAAAAAGATTTTAGGTTTACTAGTATTGATTCAAATATCTTTACTAGCTGAGTTCAAACATATAGATATAGATGAGGCACAAAAACTGATGCAAAAAAATGTACCAATTATCGACATCAGAACTCCATCAGAGTGGAGAGAGACTGGAGTCATCAAAGGTTCTCATAAATTGATGTTTTTCGACGAGAGAGGAAAATACGATGTACAAAAGTGGCTGGATAGTTT
>CAZYJF010000205.1:0-3103 GCA_964647715.1 uncultured Sulfurospirillum sp.
CTGATAAAGATATCTATCTGTATATCAACTCTCCAGGTGGAGTTATCACTTCTGGAATGGCTATGTATGATACTATGAACTATATCAAACCAGATGTTAGCACTATCTGTATAGGACAAGCTGCATCTATGGGTGCATTTTTGTTATCTGCTGGTGCTAAAGGAAAGAGATTTGCTCTTCCACATGCTAGAATCATGATTCATCAACCTCTTGGTGGAGCTCAAGGACAAGCAACAGACATCCAAATCCAAGCCAAAGAGATCCAAAGAATGAAAGATCAGTTAAACCAACTCATAGCTGAACAGACAGGAAAACCTGTAGAGCAGATAGAAAAAGATACTGATAGAGATAACTTCATGAGTGCTGCAGAAGCGGCTGAGTATGGATTGATCGATAAAGTATTAGAGAAGCATTAGGAGAAGGTTGTGGGAGTAGTATTGGATGACAAGCATAAGCTATTGGGTAGATCAGAGCAAGAGACAAAAAAGCTAGAGATCACAAAAAAAGTCAATCTACTCTCAAAACAAGCCTTATCTTCGATGACAAAAGATAAGGTGATACCAACACCAGAAAATTACAAGAGCTATTTTGAAAAGCAGTTAGAAAATAGAACTAGTCAAGAGAAGAAGGCTATATCACAGCTACTCATGGATAAAGAGGATTTTGGAGATCAGTATATAGCGACACTTGAAAAAGATATTCAAGATGCTTACTTAAATGTCAGAAAGATGACAGAATCCATAGCTCACTCTTTTTCAAAATTACTTGCAGTAAGAAAGAAAGCAAAAGTAATCCATGCAAATCATACAGCGGCAAATTTGGTGAGTTTTCAAGAAGAGTTAGAGACTTCTTTGAAGTATTTAGATAGTGATCTAAAGTCGATAAAAGAGAGTTATACCCAAACTGCCGAGCTGATTAATAACTTTAATAAAAACTCAATTTATGATAAAAAGTATGGCATCTACAATAAAAAGTATATCCTAAAATCTGTAGAAGAGACAATCAAAAAAAGTGCTATGTTTGATTATCCAAATACACTAGTTGCTATTAGAATAAAACCTGAAATTTTGCAAAAAGTATCATCAAAAAGAGATAAAGAGCTACTAAGTTTGACTCTTGCTAAGCTCTTGTATAAAAGATCAAGAAGAAGTGATATCATAGCTCACTATGAAGATGGTATCCTTATGATGTTGTTAAAACATACAGATTTAGAGTTTGCAAAGATAGCTACTGAAAGAGTACAAGATGCAGTAGAAGAGGCAAATTTTATGGTAGCTGATACGGTAATAGATGTAGAGTTAGACTTTGGTCTAGCAGCGATTGAAGCAGATGCTATCAAAGAGTCAGTGATCGTGGAGGCGATTGATAACTTATCATGATAAGAGAGATCATCACTTACCCAAATAAGCTCTTAAAAGAGAGTTCAAAAGATATAACAGATTTTAACGAAGAACTTCATACCTTGCTTGATGATATGTATGAGACTATGATGGCAAAAAACGGTATTGGTTTAGCAGCTATTCAAGTTGCAATGCCAGTAAATACATTGATAATCAACCTTCCAGACAAAGATGATATACAAAAAAAAGAGAACTTGATAGAGATAATCAACCCAAAAATCGTTGAATCTGAAGGAAGTATCATCTATCAAGAGGGTTGCCTTAGTGTTCCCCAGTATTACGAAGATGTACAAAGAGCTCAATGGGTAAAGATAGAGTATTTTGATAGAAATGGCAATTGCAATACCATGGAGTGTGAAGATCTTCTAGCAGTTGCCGTTCAACATGAGATGGATCACTTAAAGGGTGAACTCTTTATAGAAAAGCTATCCTACCTAAAGAGAAAAAAGTTTGAAAAAGAGTGGAAAAAGAAGCTAAAAGCAAAGAAGTGATCTAGTGAAGAAGATTTTTTGTGCTACACTTGACACAATCGATGCGAAGTTGGTAAATGTAGAGGTTGCATTTGTAAGGGCTTTGCCATCATTTTCAATAGTAGGACTAGCACAAACTTCTATCCAAGAGTCAAAAGAGAGAATCAAAAGTGCTTTAAACTCTATCAACTTCAAGTTTCCACCACAAAAAGTAACCGTAAACCTCTCACCTTCTGATCTAAAAAAAGAGGGTAGCCACTTTGATCTACCAATCGCACTGCTGATTGCTTTACAAAAGAGTGAAGATGTTGATTTTAGTGATTTTTTAGTCCTTGGAGAGCTTGGTTTAGATGGGAGATTAAAAGATACTAATTCCATTTTTCCGATTGTTCTTTCATTGGCAAATGAGAAGATGATAAAAAAGGTCATCATTCCAAGTGAGTCATTTGAAAAAATTTCTCAAATACCAAATCTTCATATCTATAAAGCTGATAATATAAAAGAGGCGATAGATATTTTTACTAGCAAAGAGAGGCTAAAAGCTTTTGTATCAAAGCCAAATATCAATGCAAAGGTATTAGAACTAGATAAAACTTACTACTATAAAGATCAGTATAATGAAGATTTTATCGATATTAAGGGGCAAGAGAGTGCAAAAAGAGCCTCTCTTATAGCAGCAAGTGGTATGCACAATATTCTTTATGAGGGGAGTCCAGGGTGCGGAAAGAGTATGTGTGCAAAAAGGATCCCTTATATCATGCCACCTATGAGTCTTGATGAGATTTTGGCAAATGCAAAGTTAGAGTCCTTGAGTGGTCTTGAACCTAGTTTCGAGCCTATTCATATCATTCGTGCACCTCACCGAAGTTCTAGTAGTGCAAGTATTTTAGGAGGAGGGAGCAAAAAGGCTCAAATTGGAGAAATCGCACTTGCAGGTAATAGTGGTGTACTATTTTTTGATGAGTTTCCGCACTTTCAAAAAAATGTCTTAGAATCACTTAGGGAGCCTTTAGAAGATCATAAACTTCTCATCTCTAGAGTCAATCAAAAGATCGAGTACCCAACTAAGTTACTTTTTGTAGCAGCTATGAACCCATGTCCTTGCGGAAATCTTCTTAGTAGCAATAACAGCTGTAGATGTACTGAAGTGGAGATAAACAGATATAACTCTCGACTTTCATCTCCTATACTTGATAGAATTGATCTATATGTGCAGATGGATGAAGTCAGATA
>CAZYJF010000206.1:0-3096 GCA_964647715.1 uncultured Sulfurospirillum sp.
TTGTGATATTTCACAAATGATAAAAAATGCCTTTGGAATGGAGCCTATCGCCACTTTTGCCTCTATGGACTACATCGTGGTATTTGAGGATGAGAAGGATGTGGCAAATGCAAAGCCAAATTTGGCACTTTTAAAAGAGTTGGATTTGCGAGGGGTTTGCATCACTGCCAAAAGTCAAGATTTTGATTTTGTCACACGCTTTTTTGCTCCCAAATATGGTGTAGATGAAGATCCAGTTACTGGTTCAGCTTTTACACAGTTAGTCTCTTATTGGGCTGAGGAGCTAGGAAAAGATATTTTTTATGCGAAGCAGATTTCAGATAGAGGTGGAGAAGTGCATTGTGAAATTAAAAAAGATAGGATTTATATAGGTGGTGAAGCTGTGAAGTTTTTAGAGGGAATCATAGATCTATGAATGAGTATCTACAAGCCACCAAGATCATTGATTTTCACGATAGTGCCATCCAAACTCTTTCAAAAAAACTCTCTAAAAACATCTCTGATGAGAGCAAAATAGCTAAAAACTGTTTTGAGTTTGTGCGAGATGAGATACGACATTCTGGCGACTATAAGGATGAGATCACCACCTGCAAGGCATCAGAAGTCCTCAAGCACCAAACAGGCTGGTGCTATGCAAAATCACATCTTCTTGCTGCACTGCTTCGTGCCAATGGCATACCAGCTGGATTTTGCTATCAAAGACTCTCATGTTCTGAGTATAAGCCTGATATCTACTGTCTGCACGGACTTAACTGGATATATCTTAAAGAATTTGGCTGGTACAGAGTCGATGCTCGTGGTAACAAAAAGGGTGTAGATGCACAGTTTATGCCACCTGTGGAGAAGTTGGCTTTTGACTTGGGAGAAAATGAGTTTGATCTAAGTGAAAATCTGGCAAATCCTTTGCCTATAGTTATAGATACACTTCGCAAATATAAAGGCTATGATGAGATGATTTGTAATTTTCCTGATCTGGATAATTGAAAATCTTTGTGTTACAATACCCATATAAAAAATGTTTAATTTTTCTAAATCTTTTTTCATAAAAAACGATTCTACATAAAAAGTGCCTCTTGCAACTATAAATCTATAACTTTTTATAGTTTTTAGAGGTGTTCATAGTTTAAATAAAAAAGGGGTTAATATGTTAATTACTAATATAGAGTATATACCAAACAAAGAGATTGTAGAGCATTTTGGTGTGGTTTCTGGATCTACTGTAAGAGCTAAACATGTTGGGCGTGATATCGCTGCTAATTTCAAAAATATTTTTGGAGGAGAGTTGAAAGGTTATACTGAGCTATTATCAGAATCTAGAGATGAAGCAGTTGAGAGAATGAAAGAGCAAGCAGAATCTTTAGGTGCTAATGCAGTTTTAAATGTTCGTTTTTCTACTTCATCTGTTGCTGCTGGTGCGGCAGAACTTTATGTCTATGGTACGGCTGTGAAGGTACAGTAATGAATTTGTATATATTTTTACTCTTACTTGTACTTGGTTATATTTTTGGCACAATTGCTGAAAAAAGACATTTTACATCAATTCGTAAAAGAGAAGAGGAGCTTAAAGAACTACCTACCATCATGCTAAAGCGTCCTTTAAATTCCAAAGATATAAAGAATTGTAAACTCGTAAATGGTTCAGTTGTAATCTCGATAGACTTTTTTAAAAAATTTGTAGCAACACTAGTTAACTTGTTTGGTGGTAATATAGGTAGTTATGAGAGCATTGTAGATAGGGCAAGAAGAGAAGCAATCATTCGCATGAAAGAGGATGCTGGAAATGCTAGTGAAATCATCAATATAAGAATAGCTACTAGTTCTGTCTCTCAAAATGCGAAAAAAGATGTTGGAGCCATTGAAGTTCTTGCATACGGCACAGCGATATATAGATAATGAAATATAATAGTGGACTACCAGATGAAAGTGTTAATTACTCAAGTGAAAATCCACTTAAGACAGCTTTAAAACTAACTCTCTCTTTAGCTCTTATAAGTGGTATATTGTATCTACTATTGACGACTATTGTAGATTATACGGTGAGTAAAATTACACCTGAGCAAGAGTTAAAACTTGAAAAAATCTTCTCTATAAATCTAGATTTAGATAAAACAAGCAATCCATACCTTCAGAAGGTAGCAAAAAAATTAACCGTTTGTGCCAAACTGCCCTATAAGATCACAATTCATACCATAAACGATATGCGTCCAAATGCTTTTGCTGTCCCAGGAGGTAGCATTTATATAACAAAAGGTATGCTTAAAAAGATAGAAAGCGAGAATGAGTTAGCTTTTATCATAGGACATGAGCTTGGACATTTTAAAAACAAAGATCATCTAAGATCATTAGGATATAAGCTTGTTTTGATGACAATTAGCACTTTGCTTGGTGGTAATGATAATATAGTTACTAACAATATGCTAACTATTAGCGATATAAAATATTCACAAAAGGCAGAATTACAAGCGGATGCTTTTGGTTTGGAAGTGATGAATTGTGCATATGGAAGTGTGACTAATGCTACTAGAATTTTTGAGAAGATGGATAATGGCAAAGAGTGGCTGTATTTTCTTGCCACACACCCTAGTTTCAAAGTTCGTATTAAGAAAATGAAAGAAAAAATTGCTCATGATAGGCTAAATAACGATGCAAAGGTAGTGCCTCTTGGAAAGATTGAGTGATAAACTCTATTTTTATCAAAACAATTTTGTTACAATAGCCCTATGAAAACAAAAGAAAAAACCACCTACATCGTCCTATCGCTCCTCTTTCTTGCCACATGGATTTGGGCAGCATATAAGCCCAAGCACTTTGATGATTGGCTTTTGGAGAATATCTTAGTCTTTATATTTGTGCCTGTTATCTATCTTTTGGGGAGATATTTTAGATTGTCGCTGCTCTCTTATGTCTTGATAACTATTTTTATGATCTTGCATGTCATAGGCTCTCACTACACATATGCCCAGACCCCATTTGGAGATACTTTGGCATCTTGGTTTGGAAGTGAAAGAAATATGTATGATAGATTGGTGCATTTTTCATTTGGATTTTTGCTAGCTTACCCTATACGAGAGATGTGTGTGAGGGTAGCAAAGATGA
>CAZYJF010000207.1:0-3092 GCA_964647715.1 uncultured Sulfurospirillum sp.
TAACAATTGGATTTATATATGCATGGAAAAAAGGAGCACTTGAATGGCACAGCATAAAGTAAACTATCTTCAAAATAGCGGATTGCCAGTGGCGCTGACTACTGTTGATAAGTTGGTTCAGTGGGGTAGAAGTAACTCAATGTGGTTTTTAACTTATGGACTTGCCTGTTGTGCTATCGAAATGATGGCATCTGGTGCTAGTAGATATGACTTTGATAGATTTGGTACTATCTTTAGAGCTAGTCCAAGACAAGCTGATGTGATGGTGGTGGCTGGAACACTTACTAAAAAACATGCTCAGTTTATCAGAAGACTCTACGACCAGATGACTGAGCCAAAATGGGTTATTAGCATGGGAAGTTGTGCAAATACCGGTGGTATGTTTAACACTTATGCGACAGTTCAAGGAGTTGATAGAGTAATCCCTGTAGATATCTATCTTCCTGGATGTGCTCCTAGACCTGAGACTCTTCAGTATGCAGCGATGATCTTGCAGAAGAAGATAAGAAGAGAGAGTGCATTCCAAAAACTAAAACCAAAGAGGTTGGTGTAATATGAGAGCATATACAAATAGAAAAAATGTTCAGGCAAAATCCTACTATAACGATAGATTTTTTAAAGCTCCTCCTGTAAAGAGAAAAAATCCTGAAGAGGATGAAGTTTTTAAGGCTGATTTGGCATCTCTAAGTAAAGCTAAGATTAAACCGACTGATAGTTATGTAGAAGATGGTCAATTGGTGATCTGGATCAAGGCTGATAAAAACAAAGATACCCTAAAAGCTTTAAAAGAGATAGGTTATACATTTTTAAGTGAGATGTCTGCTATTGACTTTTTAGAAGATAGAGATGAGTTTGAGATCTTTTATCAGCTCTTGTCGATGGAAAAGAGAAAAAGGCTTAGAGTAAAAACAGTTATCAAAAATGGTTCTGCTATTGAGAGTGTGATAGATATCTTCAAATCGGCTGATTGGGCTGAGAGAGAGATGTTTGATATGTTTGGAATAATCGTAAACAATCACCCATATCTAAAAAGACTTATTATGCCTGAGGATTGGCACGGTCATCCACTGTTAAAATCATATCCTCTTATAGGTGATGAAGCAGCTCAGTGGTATGAGATAGATACTATTTTTGGTAAAGAGTATAGAGAAGTTGTAGGACCTGAAAACAGAGATACTAAGTTTGTTGATCCTAAGGATACAAAACACTTTGCAAGAATCCGTCATGAGGTTGGATATGGAGAGAAACCAAGTTCAAAACCAACTGATTTTTCAAAACCTCAAGAGGAAGATGGAGTAATATTAATCTCCGATTTCAATAAATCAAAACAGTTAAACGAGAGGAAATAGTATGCAGACTCCTAATCGATTAAAACCATTTTATGAGAACTTGGCTTTTGAGAGAGATGATAACACAATGATCATCAACTTTGGGCCTCAGCACCCGTCTGCTCACGGACAGTTAAGACTGATCTTAGAGCTTGATGGAGAGAAGGTTGTCAAAGCGGTACCAGATGTAGGTTATCTTCACAGAGGTATGGAGAAGATGGCTGAAAACATGATCTATAATGAGTTTTTACCTACTACAGATCGTATGGATTATATCGCGGCATCTTCAAATAACTATGGGTTTGCATTGGCTGTTGAGAGATTGCTGGGTATTGAGGATCAAATTCCAAGGCGTGCTGAGATCATTAGAGTAATGCTGTTAGAGCTAAATCGTATTATCTCACATCTGTTTTGGCTTGCAACTCATGCTCTTGATGTTGGTGCGATGAGTGTATTTTTGTACTGCTTTAGAGAGAGAGAATTTGCGATGGACTTGATGGAGGATTATTGTGGTGCGAGACTTACTCATGCGGCAGTTAGGATAGGTGGAGTTCCTCTTGATCTTCCTGCTGGATGGACATCACAATTGTTCGAGTTTATCTCTAAAATGCCTGATAATATCGCTGATTATGAAGGACTTCTTACAGAAAACAGAATTTGGAAGATGAGACTTGAAGAGGTTGGAAACTTAAGCAAAGAGGATGCTTTGTCTTGGGGTGTGAGTGGACCAGCACTTAGGGCTAGTGGAGTTGCTTACGATATCAGAAAAGAGGAGCCATACAGTATCTATGACGAGCTAGAATTTGAAGTGCCAGTGTCTGATAAAGGCGATAGTTATGCAAGATATAAACTATATATGGAGGAGATGTATCAATCAGTTAAGATACTTCATCAACTAATACCTATGTATAAAGAGAGCGAACCAGGAATCATGGCAAATGTTCCTCAGTATCTTTCTGCTCCAAAAGAGGTATTGATGACAGATAACTTTGCTTTGATGCAACACTTTGTATTGGTGACTCAAGGTATGAGACCACCTGTGGGTGAAGTTTATGTAGCTACTGAATCACCTAAGGGTGAGCTTGGATTTTTTATCAACTCACAAGGTGATCCATATCCATACAGATTGAAAGTAAGAGCTCCTAGCTTTTTCCATACGGCACTTCTTCAGGAGATCTTAGTGGGAACATATCTAGCTGATGTTGTTACGATTATTGGTAACTTAAATATTGTCTTTGGTGAGATCGACAGATAGAGGGGAATTTATGAAAAGATATGATCTAAGAAAGAAAAAAGGCGACAAACTCTTTGAGAGAATGAAAGAGATCATGGATAATGAAGCAAAAAATGGTGAAGTGATTATCTTTATGTTTGAAGTTGGTGACTTTACTCCTGTAACAGAGTCGATGGAGTTGATGAAAAAAGAGGGTCATGAATTGATGAACTCATTGAAGTTTAATGAGGTTGATTGGACATTGACTGTTAAGAGGAAAGCGTCTTGAGCAAGGTATTGTTCTCCACATGGCAAGGCGAGTTTATAGATAACCGCGGTAAGCCAAAAGAGGAGTGGGAGGAGTCGGCTTTTAAGGTTCCTGATTCCTATGAGGGCGATAAAAACTCTAAAATTTTTATCGGCTGGAACGGGCTTGCGATATTTGATGAGAGTGTTGATGTGATTAAGGCAGCTGCAATGTACGCGGCTCAATATCAAGAATACTCAGAAGCTTGTGGAAGATGTGCACCTGGAAGATGGGGAGGTAGAAT
>CAZYJF010000208.1:0-3039 GCA_964647715.1 uncultured Sulfurospirillum sp.
TATATGAAAAACCCTCTTCGATGATAAAAGAGCAAGTTAGATATTTTGGTTTTGCTCCCATCATAGCTAGATCATTACAAGTTCCACAGATCGAGAGTTTTCCTATATCACCACCTCCAAAAAAAAGTGGCGATACTGTGAAGCTATCAGTAGTAAAAGCCAACTTTCCATCTTCTATAATAGCGGCATCTTCACTCTTTTGCAGAGTTTCATTCTTGAACTGTTTATAAAAAAGATCGCTTATCAACTGGGCATTTTCTGCTCCACCGTTACCTTGAGCTAGAGTAATCTCTTTTTTCATAGTAGATTTCCATATTTATAGTATGCCGCACATGCACCTTCACTACTTACCATACATGAACCTATAGGAGAGCTAGGTTTACAAGCAGTTCCAAAGATAGTACACTCATTGGGTTTAGCTATACCTCTTAAGATATCACCACAGATACAGAGTTTGTGATCTTCGACCTGCTCTATGGGTAAAACATCTTTATAAATCACTTCTGCATCCAAAAAATCAAATTCACTTTTTAACTTCAAAGCACTCTTTGGAATATTTCCGATACCTCTCCATCTAAAGAGATCAACCCTGTCAAAATATCTATCTATCAACTCTTGAGCCAAAAGATTACCATCATGTGTGACGGCTCTTTTGTATTGGATCTCTAGTTTGCACTCACTCTTTAGAAACTGTTTTACTACCATACTGATACCCTCCATCACATCCACTGGCTCAAAACCACAAACCACAACAGGACGAGAGTAGTTTGAGGGAAACTCTTCATAAATTTTACTTCCAGATATCACACTCACATGAGAAGGTCCTAAAAATGCATCTATTTTATTGTTGTAACTATCGATATGCTCATCTCTGCTGTCTATGAGTTCTCTCATCACTTCTGGCACTCTTACATGGTTGATATGAAAGAGAATATTTTCTATCTTTTTATCAAGCACCTCTTTTACCAACACTGCAGTCATGGGAGTGGTCGTCTCAAAACCAATTGCAAAGAATATTACTCTTTTATGGGGATTCTCTTTGGCTATCTTGATGCACTCCATAGGAGAATAGACAAACCTTACATCAGCACCTTTTCGTCTGGCATCCTGCAAAGATCCTTTAGATCCAGGAACTTTTATCATATCTCCCAAAGTTACCAAGATCACATCCTCTTGCATAGCAAGTACATAGGCATGATCTATCCTCTCCTTTGGCATGATACATACCGGACATCCAGGACCGTGGATAAAGTTGATATTTTCAGGTAAAATTTGAGGCAGACCATACTTCATAATCGTATGGGTATGACCACCGCAAACTTCCATGATGTTTATAGAACGATCTAACTTTTTGGCATCTTCTTCAATGATTTTTGCATATGCCTTGATAGTCTTGGCACTACGAAAATCATCATAAAGATTTTTCAGTTGCAAATTCATATAGGATTATTCCTATTTTCACACTCATCACTCTCTAAAATCGTCCGTTGCCTCTCCTCTTCATCCATCAACTCTAGTATCTCTTTGTAGGTTTCTATCGATTTTAGAGCCTCATCTTCATCTATCTTATTCATCACAAAACCAATATGCAACAATACATAATCTCCTAGCTCAACTTCATCACCCATCATCATCAAGTTTGCTTCTCTTTTTACTCCCATTGTATCTACGACACAACTAGTTCTATCTTCACTGATTTGGACTACTTTGCTAGGTATTGAAAGGCACATATCAGCTTCTCATCTTTCTTTTAAACTCAATCCAATCTGCTACCGCTTTGACTGAATCAATATCGTTGATATTAACTTCCAAGATATCAACATTTGGTTTTAGTTTTCTAGCATCATCTTTTTGACTTTTTATATCATACTTAAAATATGGCAGAAGATCAGTCTTTGTGATTAAGACTAGATCAGCTTTATGAAACATAACCGGATATTTTGCTATCTTATCCTCACCTTCAGGAACAGATACTAAAACGATATTTAGATGTGTTCCTACATCGTAACTTGCCGGACAAACTAGGTTGCCGACATTCTCCACAAAACAGACATCAATCTCATCAAGAGATATATCATGAAGAGCTTTATGCACCATAAAGGCATCAAGATGACAAGCTGAACCGGTTTGAATCTGTTTTGCTTCTATCCCTTTATCTTTCAATCTTTGAGCATCTTTATTTGTCTCCAAATCTCCCTCAATGACTGCAAATTTGAAGTTTGCCACATCTGCTAGATACTCTAAGAGTGTAGTTTTTCCACTTCCTGGGCTACTCATCAGATTGATACCAAGAACATTGTGAGTATTTAGATGCTCTCTGTTATGCTCTGCTTCATGGTCGTTTTTGTCTAAAATCTTCTGAATAACAGAAATCGTTTTAGAGTCATTTAGTTGTGGATTGTGATGAAGGTGTTCATGAGCCTTTTGGTGATCATGAGATTTCAAATCTTCATCAGTTATACTACATCCGCAATCTTTACACATA
Organism: uncultured Sulfurospirillum sp.; assembly: GCA_964647715.1. Classification (GTDB taxonomy): domain Bacteria; phylum Campylobacterota; class Campylobacteria; order Campylobacterales; family QNZT01; genus QNZU01. The sequence goes on from CAZYJF010000208.1 coordinate 2,486, forward strand.
TCTCCCCCCTTAAGAAAATAATATTTGAGCCCCAACTACCAAAGATAAAACTCCAGCAGTTGCAAATGCTCTTCTTACATTTTTTATATTGTCCAAGAAATGCTCATTGATATAGAGGATAAAAAAACCAAACAAAATGAATATCAACATCACTCCAGCCGTAAATGCTGCTACCATCATCAATGAAACTTCTCCACTTTTAAGTGCTCCCAAAGTTACAAGCATACCCCTAACTCCACCAATTCCCATCAGTAAGCCCATCGTAAAGGATGAACTTGTATCAAAATTATCATGTTCGTGAGACTTTCCAAACCAAATATGAAGATGCTCTTTACCATTGTGCATATGTTTTTTTAGATGAATTCTATTAGTAAAAACCATAAAAAGAAGATAAAAACCCATAGCCAAAATAACGCTCGAAGAGATGATGTCTCCATATGCTAATAAGTTATCAGAGATATGAAAATGCTCTAATATCTTTGTAAAAAGAAAGAGGCTGAGTCCATGCCCTATGGCAAATAATGTCGTGACCGCAAGAGTCCTCTTTTTACCCT
>CAZYJF010000209.1:0-3030 GCA_964647715.1 uncultured Sulfurospirillum sp.
ATTCCAGATGGAAAAGTAAAAAAAGGTCAAGTTGTAAAAGCTGTTATCGTTAGAACTAAAAAAGAGGTTCAAAGAGAAAATGGATCATTGATTAGATTTGATGAGAATGCTGCTGTTATTCTTGATGGTAAAAGTGAGCCGATTGGTACTCGTATCTTTGGACCAATAGGTAGAGAAGTTAGATATGCAGGTTTTATGAAGATAGTATCACTTGCACCGGAGGTTTTGTAATGGCTGTAAAATTTAAAATTAAAAAAGGTGATATCGTTAAGATCATTGCTGGTGATGACAAAGGTAAAGAGGGTGAAGTCTTGAAGGTTATGCCTAAGAAAGAACAAGTGATTGTTGCTGGATGCAAAGTTGTCAAAAAATCAGTAAAAGCTAGCGAGCAAAATCCTCAAGGTGGTTTTCAATCAAAAGAGATGCCTATACATATCTCAAATGTTGCAAAAGTAGAGGGTAAGTAAAATGGTTAGATTGTTAGATAAATATAAAGATAGTATCAAACCTGATCTTGCAAAAGAGTTTGATATCAAAAATCCTATGCAAATACCTGCACTTGAAAAAATTTCAATCAGTGTAGGTGCTAGTGAAGAGGCAAAAGATACTAAAGTTCTTCAAAATGTAGTAGATACTATATCTTTGATAGCAGGACAAAAGGCGAATGTAACTAAAGCTAAGAAATCAATCGCAGGATTCAAACTAAGAGAAGACTTTCCAGTAGGTGTAAAAGTTACCCTAAGAGGTGATAGAATGTACACTTTTATGGATAAACTTATCTCTATTACACTACCTAGAGTGAAAGACTTTAGAGGAGTTTCTAGAAAAGGTTTTGACGGAAGAGGAAATTACTCTTTTGGATTAGATGAGCAGTTAGTTTTTCCTGAAGTGAAGTTTGATGATATTATCAAAGTTCACGGGATGAATATCACATTCGTAACAACAACAGAGGATGATAAAATGGCTTTTAGAATGCTAGAGATGTTTGGTATGCCTTTTGAGAAGGGGCGTGAGTAATGGCTAAAAAATCGATGATTGCAAAAGCAAAAAGAAAACCAAAGTTTGCAGTTCGTGCATACACAAGATGTCAAATTTGTGGGCGACCAAAATCAGTTTATAGAGATTTTGGTATTTGTAGAATTTGCTTTAGAAAAATGGCAAATGAGGGTAAATTACCCGGAATAAAAAAATCAAGTTGGTAAGGAGAAGCAATGGTAAATGATTTAGTAGCAGATGCACTAACAAGAATAAGAAATGCTTCTATGAGAAAACTAGAGGTTACACAACTTCTTCACTCAAAGCTAGTTGAGTCAGTTGTAAAAATTATTCAAGAAAAAGGCTATATTGATAGTTACAATGTAATTGAAGCTGATGGAAACAAAAAGTTCATAAAAGTAGTTTTAAAATATGACGACAATGGAAATCAAGTAATCAATGAACTAAAAAAGATCTCAAAACCTGGTAGAAGAATCTACAAAGGTGCAGATGAGATAAAAAGATTTAAAAATGGTTATGGAACTATCATTGTAAGCACATCAAAAGGTGTCTTAAGTAATGATGTCGCTCATAAAGAGGGAATCGGCGGTGAGGTTATCTGTAGTATCTGGTAACCTTTTGTAATTTACGGCATTCGAGTAATCGTAGACAAGTAAAAAGGAAAAAAATGTCAAGAATTGGAAAACAGCCTGTCATCATACCTGACGGCGTTGAAGTAAAGTTAGATGGAAATGTATTACACTTTAAAAAAGGTAATGCACAAAAAGAGTTGGATACAAAAGGTTTCGTCGATGTAAAAGTCGAAGGAAATGAGATCGTTTTTGCACCAAAGAGTGATAATAGACAAGATAGAGCTTTTTGGGGAACTTTTAGATCATTAGCAAATAATGTAATCATCGGAATCACAGAAGGATATAAAAAAGAATTAGAAATTAACGGTGTTGGTTATAAAGCCGCTGTTAAAGGAAATGTATTAGAACTACATCTTGGTTTTTCACATCCTATAAATTATGAATTTCCAAAAGAGATCAAGATTGGTGTTGATAAAAATCTTATATCTATAAGTGGTGATGACAAACAAGTTGTCGGGCAAGTAGCTGCTGAGATTAGAAGCTTTAGACCACCAGAGCCATACAAAGGTAAGGGTGTTAAGTATGTTGATGAACATATTATAAGAAAAGCCGGTAAAACTGCGGCTAAATAGGGATTGTAGATGAGAACAAAATTATTAAAACAAAAAAATGCACTAAAGCAAAGAAGAATAAGAAGAGTCAGAGGTAAGATTTCAGGAACTACACAAATGCCTAGAGTGGTATTGTTTAAATCAAACAGATACCTATATACTCAAGCTATCAATGATGTAGATGGTAAGACATTAGCAGCAGCAGATGGTAAAAAACTTGGAATTAAAGCAAATAAAGAGTCAGCTCAAAAATTGGCTAAAGAGATGGCATCATTACTAGATAAAGCAGGAATAAAAAAAGTAGTTTTTGATAGAAGAGGTAATGAATATCACGGTGTAGTTGCAGCATTTGCTGAAGGTTTAAGAGAAAATGGGATAACGGTGTAGATGATGGAAAATATAAATAGAGAAGATTTTGAAGAGGCAATCGTAAATATCGGCAGAGTTACGAAGGTTGTAAAGGGTGGTAGAAGATTTAGATTTACAGCATTGGTTGTTGTTGGAAACAAAGATGGAATTATCGGTTATGGTAGCGGTAAAGCCAAAGAGGTTCCAGATGCAATTAAAAAAGCTGTTGATGATGCTTTTAAAAACCTGATAAAAGTCAATATCAAAGGTTCAACTATAGCTCACGATATTGAGGTTAAGTTCAATGCAAGTAGAATTTTGTTAAAACCTGCAAGTGAAGGTACCGGTGTGATTGCCGGTGGTGCGACAAGACCTGTTTTAGAGCTTGCTGGAATTAAAGATATTTTAACAAAATCATTAGGATCAAATAATCCTGCAAATGTTGTTAGAGCAACTGTAAAAGCTCTTTCAATGATAAAGTCATAAGGAGCAAAAATGGCACT
>CAZYJF010000210.1:0-3028 GCA_964647715.1 uncultured Sulfurospirillum sp.
CATAGTATCATACATAGCCATTCCAGAAGTGATAACTCCACCTGGAGAGTTGATGTACAGATAGATATCTTTATCAGGATCTTCAGCTTCCAAAAAGAGCAGTTGAGCCACTATCGAAGCAGAAACTGCATCATTTACTTCGCCATTTAACATAATAATTCTATCTTTTAGAAGTCTAGAATATATATCATAACTTCTCTCTCCTCTACCAGTCTTCTCTATGACTATTGGAACATAACTCATCTAATCCCCTAATATTTATTTTTTACCTAGTTTTTCGTTGAAGAGTTTAGCAAATAGCCTATCTTCAATGATAGCCATCTTCACAGCAGGAAGTAATCCCTGATCTTCATACTGCTTGATGTAGCTTTGAGGATCTTGTCCAGCTTGAAGTGCTTCCATATAGATAGCACTCATAACTTCTTGATCTTCTACATTGATCTTCTCTAGCTTTGCCAACTCATCAACGATGAATGTTAGTTTAACGCTATCTTCGGCATCTTTTCTATACTCTTCTCTTTTCTTTTCAGCCTCTTTGGCATCACTTGTATATTTTTTGATCTCATCCTCTTTCATAGAACCAAGAGCATTTCTAAATGCCATATCCATCTCTTGTTCTACGATATTCTTTGGAAGATCTATTTTGTATTTTTTTACAAGCTCTTCTACATACTTTGGTTTGATCTCCTCTTGATAGAGTTTTGCAAGCTTCTCATTTTGAAGTTGCTCTTTGATCTTCTCTTTCAAAAGCTTCTGGCTTGGTTTCTCCTCCCCTGGCAGTAGCTTTTTTAAGATCTCATCATCTAGATCGGCAGGAACTACTTTTTCTTGAATCTCAGATAGCTTCACTTTAAATACAGCCTCTTTACCAGCAAGATCACTTGAACCGTAATTTTCTGGGAATGTCACAGTGATATCTTTCTCTTCACCAGCTTTCATACCAATCATACCATCTTCAAATCCAGGTATAAATTGACCGCTTCCTATCTCTATCGTATAACCTTCAGCTTTTCCACCCTCAAAAGGTTTACCATCGATAAATCCCTCAAAATCAAAAAGTGCAAAATCACCCTTTTTCAAAGCTCTTGCCTTTTTAAGAGGCTCTAAAGTAGCATTTGATTCTAGGAGGTTTTTAAGTCTCTCCTCTTCCTCTTCCTTAGTAACTTTTGGTTCTTTGATATCAGGAATTAAATCTTTATAACCATCTAGTTTGATCTCTGGTCTTAAAGCTATGCTTACTTCAAGATCATATTTTCCATCTTTCTCTTCAAACTTCTCAACTCTAGGTTCACCGATGATTGTGCTTGGATCTAGTTTTAACTCTTTCAACCCCTCTTGGTATGCTTCTGAAATAGCCTCATTTTTTGCATCTTCTTTTAACTTGTCACCATATCTAGCTTTTACTACATGTACAGGAACTTTCCCTTTTCTAAAACCATCAACTTTCATATCTTTAGCAGCTGCTTTTGCTATCTGATCCTCTTTTTTTGCGATCACATCTTCTGAGATAGTAGCACTTATTTGTGCATTTGCAGAATCTATCTTTTTACTCTTTATACTCATTGTATTCCTTTATATTGCTTTTTAAATTTGGATAATATATCTAAAATTTGCTTTTGGTATGTTAATATGTTGCTAACGAAAGGAGTTTTCATGAAAAATTTTATATCTATTTTTACATTAGCTTTTATATTGGCTTCTTGTGGACAAAAACCCATAATTGTCCAAGGCAAGATAGACAGACCGCACAGACCTATCAAAAAACCGATACTAGGAGAGCAAGTTGCAAAACCTGCACAAAACCAAAGTAATAATCCTTTGGAAAATCCATCTTTGATCTTAGGTACTCAAGTTGGAGGAAATGATGCAAATCTTTCATATCCTCAAACACAGCAGGTAGTGGTAGGTACTGACCCTAATCTAGCTTCAGATGAGCCGGTTATGGATCCAGCTATCTCTCAAAGCTATGTAGCGACACTGAAGACGAAAAAATTCGCATATTCAGATGCTGCATTTATGCAAGAAGAAAATGGAGTAATTGATCTGCAAATCCTTTCAGCTGGAAAACCATTAGTTACTTTGAAGATTTCAAGTGATGTTTGTGTAGATCACAACTGTATCTCAAAAGAGGAGTTTAACCACGACTATCTCTCTAGTGCATACCCAGCTGATTTGATAAATGATGTCTTAACAAAAAGACCTATATTTGAAGGAAGAAATCTAAAAAGAATTACAAACGGTTTCATGCAAAAGATCTATGGTCCAGATTATAAGATCAAGTACAAAACTACTCCAGGAAGTATCTATTTTAGAGACTTAAAAAATGGAATCGTTATCAAACTTAGAAGGTTAAAATAAGTGAGCAAATTTGTAGGGGCACATGTAAGTGCGAGTGGAGGGGTGGAGAATGCTCCTAAAAATGCACAAAATATAGGGGCAAAAGCATTTGCTCTCTTCACTAAAAATCAAAGACAATGGAAAGCAAAACCTCTCACAAAAGAGAGTATAGATGCTTTTAAAAAGAACTTGGAACTTGCAGAGATTTTGCCTCAACATATCCTGCCACATGATAGTTATCTCATAAATCTAGGACATCCAGAAGAGGAGAAGAGGCAAAAATCTCTCGAATCTTTTATCGATGAGGTTAAAAGATGTGAACAACTAGGGCTTGATAGATTGAATTTTCATCCTGGATCTCATCTAAAGAAGATCAGTGAAGAGGAGTGTCTGGAAAAAATAGCAGATTCGATGAATGAGACACTAAGACAGACCAAAGATGTGATCTTGGTTATAGAAAATACAGCAGGTCAAGGAAGCAACCTAGGGTATAAGTTTGAACATTTAGCATACCTTATCGACAAGAGCGAAGACAAAAGCAGAGTCGGAGTTTGCATAGATACTTGCCATATGTTTACAGCCGGATATGATATCAGAGACAAAGAGAGTTATGATAAAACTTGGGATGAATTTGAGAAGCTAGTAGGCTTTGAGTATCTAAAAGGTATGCATATCAACGATTCAAAGCCTG
>CAZYJF010000211.1:0-3012 GCA_964647715.1 uncultured Sulfurospirillum sp.
CTTCGACCCCCTGGTCCCAAACCAGGTGCGCTAACCAGGCTGCGCTACACTCCGGAAACTCTTAAACATCATGTTCTGATTTTAAGAGAGGAGATTTTACACTATTATTCCTGATATGTCAATAGTATTTAGAAATTTTTGGTAAAATTTGAACATACCAATAAAATTAAAGGAAAATATATGGAAAATTTACCAAATTGTCCACAATGTGGAAGCGAATATACTTATGAGGATGGACCACTTCTTATCTGTCCTGAGTGTGCTCACGAGTGGTCAAAAGAGGATGCCCAAAAAGCAGAAGAGGGTTTAGTAGTCAAAGATGCACATGGAAATGTACTCCAAGATGGTGATACAGTGACAATTATCAAGGACTTAAAGGTAAAAGGGAGTTCTTCAGTCGCCAAGGTTGGAACAAAGATCAAAAATATTAGGTTAGTTGAGGGTGATGATGGACACAACATCGACTGTAAAGTTCCAGGTATTGGAGCTATCAAGTTAAAGCAGGAGTTTGTAAAAAAGGCTTAAAGATGAAAGAGAATATTTGGAGTTTTATCGATAGTTTTGCCAGTTTAGAGTTGGCTTCAGTTGACAATGCTTCTAAGCCTCATATATCCTATGCTCCATTTATAATAAATCAAAATAGATTTTATATATGTACTTCAGGTATGGCTAAACATACATCATATCTATCAGAAAACAGGGTTGCATCGATTATGTTTATAGAAGATGAGGCAAAATGTGAAAATATTTTTGCTAGAAAGAGAGTCACTTTTGATGTAGAGGTTTCTACAATTGCTAGAAATTCTATGGAATTTGAAGGAGCTATGTCTCTTTTTGAACAAAAATTTGGTGAAAATGCTCAGATTTACAGAGCTTTGGCTGATTTTATACTATTTGAGTTAAAGCCAGTCTCTGGAAGAGCTGTATTTGGATTTGGTGCGGCTGTAGATTTAAAAGAGATACTTTAATCTAGTGCTCTTAATATGGAGGGCGGATATATCTCATATTCGCACTCATGTATCTTTTTTTCAAACTCTTCAAAACTCATACCGGTTTTATCAAAGGATTTTTGGAGGATTATCTTTCCTCCATCAAGCTCATCTGATACAAAGTGAGTGCTAACTCCAGCCTTTTTATCTGCACTTTCAAAGCTCCTAGTTAGTGCATTTGCACCCTTAAACTTTGGCAATAAAGATGGGTGAATATTGATAGCTTTAAGATTATCTGTAAAAACTTTAGTCAATATCCTCATAAATCCAGCCAACACTACCAAATCTACATCTTGTTTTTGTATCACATCGACTAGCTTTTTATCAAAATCCTCTCTTGAATCATATTCTTTATGATCTAAGATCACCGTATCGATACCAAGCCTCATCGATTTTTCTATTCCCCTAGCTTTGGGATTATTTGTGATAGTAGAGAGTACATTTATCTCTTTTTTGTGTAGTTTTTTGATGATATTTTCCATATTACTCCCCTCTCCACTAAAGAGAATTACTATGTTTTTCATAGAGATTTGATAGACTCTATGAGATCATAAGGAGTTAGGGAGTAGTTGTTTTTTGGATACTTTGCACCAGCTATGGCATGAGCTAAAGATCCGTTTATTGTAGCTTCAAGTGCTGTGTAGCCTTGAGCTAAGAGTGCAGAGATCATTCCACTTAGCACATCACCACTTCCACCTTTGCTCAAAGCATTTGTACCGTGAGGATTGATAAATATTTTCTCATCTTGCGAGATTATGACATTTGCCCCTTTTAAAAGAAGTGTTGCATTTGGATATTTTGCTGAAAACTCTCTTGTGTAGTGGAGTCTGTTTTTTTGTAGCTCTTCTATCGAAATATCTGCAATATTAAGTATCTTTAATAACTCGACAAACTCTCTTGGATGCGGTGTCAAAACAAGATCCTTTTTCTCCTCTAAGACTCTTTTGATGATAGGGTTGTAGAATAGATCAGCATCTACAAGCATAGGAACATTCTCTTGAAACAAAAAGCTAGATAGATACTCATCATCATATCGATTTCCTAGACCCATACCTATAGCAATAGCAGTGATCTTTGAAGGAAGGTGAGAGGATTGCATCAATTCATACGGGATCTCATAAGGCTCATTCTCGACCACTGTAACCTTACCAGCCCCAAAAGCCAGTGCAGCACGAGCAGATATGATACCAGCCCCTGGCATTTTACCAGCTACTACACAAAGATGTCCAAAATCTCCTTTATGAGTATTTTTTTGTGATCTTAAAGGAAGTACAAGATCATCTCTTTCCAATAAAAATGTTTTGCTATCCTCTTCATATATACTATCGCTTACACCTAAGTTTGCCCTTATTATCTCACCTACAAAATCTTTTGCATTGTCACTATAAAGAGCCTCTTTAAATGCCCCCATAGTAACAGTTAGATCTGCTTCAAATGCAGTTGGAGAAGGGTTGCCTTCAAGATTGATACCACTTGGGATATCACAAGATATTTTAAATCCATCCATTTGATTTAGTCTATCTATAAGAGAACTGGAATTTTCATCTAACTCTCTGTTTAACCCTGATCCATAAAGAGCATCTACGATTAGAACATACTCCTCATCGAGGGATTCCACGATATTTACCCCTACACTCTTTGCTCTTTCTAACTGTAGTTTTGCCATTTGACTTTTTGCACCATAAGGTAGATACAGACTTAGATCTTTATCTCCTAAAAGCCTAGCTAAGGCTATGCCATCTGCACCATTGTTTCCTGGACCACTTACTATTAGTATCTTCTCATATTTGGGTGAAATGGCATTTTTCAGACCTATTGCTGCATGTTCCATCAGTAAGTCTTCGCTCATATGAAACTTTTCATAACATTTGCTATCTAAATGGCTTACATCTTTAAAGAGAGGTATCACTAAATCTCCTTGATTTTTAATGCTATAATATTAGCAAAAAAAGGCAAAATATTGGATTTATCAGCACTTTCATACGGCGACACAGATCTGTCTCAAGGTGGTGGAATAGCTTTT
>CAZYJF010000212.1:0-1497 GCA_964647715.1 uncultured Sulfurospirillum sp.
AGATATTAGTCTCAACAGATTGTGAAGAGATAGCAGATGTCGCCAAAGAGTATGGGGCTAGTGTGAGGATGAGACCAAAAGATTTGGCTGATGATTTTACCGGCACCGGTGAAGTGGTCAGATATGTTTTGGATGAGCTGAAAAAAGAGGGCAAAGAGTTTGATTTTTGTTGCACTATATATGCTACTGCTCCACTTTTAAAGGAGGAGTATCTGAGGCAGGGGCTAGAAGAGCTTATGAGAAATCCTGATGCACATATGGCTTTTAGTGTTACGACTATGCCGTTTCCGATTCAAAGAACTTTTAAAATAACAAAAAATAACAGATGTCAAATGTTTTTCCCAGAACATTTTAAATCAAGAAGTCAAGACTTAGAAGAGGCTTATCAAGATGCCGGACAGTTTTACTGGGAAAATATAAAAAATGAACCAAAAGATATAGCTTTTGGGAAAAGTTCTATTCCTGTTGTTTTGCCAAGGTATTTGGTTCAGGATATTGATACTTTGGAGGATTGGGAGAGGGCTGAGAAAATGTATCAGATCATAAATCTATTTCCAAGAGAAATAGGGAGTGATTAGTGTCAAATATTATTGATAAAAGAAACATAAAAATCCTCTTTCGTGCCGACTCAAGTTCAACTATCGGCACCGGACATATTATGAGGGATTTGGTACTAGCTAAACAGTATCCTAATGCAAATATAGTATTTGCATTGAGAGATTTGGCTGGAAATATAAACTACAAGATCAAAGAAGCAGGGTATGAGATAGAGATTTTAAAATCAAATGATATAGATGAGCTTGATACTCTTATAAAAAAGTTGCAAATCGATCTTCTTGTAATTGATCACTACGATATAGCCTATGAAGAGGAAAAAAGGCTAAAAACTAAAAATCAAAAACTAAAAATCTTGTCATTTGATGATACTTATGAGAGGCACTATTGCGATATATTATTAAACCACAATATCAGTGCAGATGTTAGTAGATACAAGGGATTGGTACCAAATGGTTGTGAGCTTAGGTGTGGTAGTAGATATACTCTTTTAAGAGATGAGTTTTATAAGTATAAAAGAAAAAATAGAAGAACAGTCAATACAAAAAGATCCAAAATCAAGGTTTTTTTAGCGATGGGTGGAGCAGATCATAGTAATATCAATATCAAGATATTAAAAGTGATAGAGAAATTTAAAAATATAGAGGTGATTTTAGTAACAACAATGGCAAATAGGCACTTAAAAGAGTTAAAAAACTATTGTAAAAATAAAAAGTGGATCAAACTTCATATAAACTCAAATATGATTGCAAAGTTGATGAGCAGATCAGATTTTGCTATCGTCACTCCAAGTGTAACTTTAAATGAGATATATTTTATGAATATTCCTTTTATTGCTATCAAGAGTGCTGATAACCAAGAGGATATGTTTAGATATTTAAAGAGAAAGAGAAAAGAAGTTTTAAAAAGATTTCATGCTAAAAAGTTAGAAAGTGCGATGAA
>CAZYJF010000212.1:1597-2923 GCA_964647715.1 uncultured Sulfurospirillum sp.
ATAGGATTATATGCAAATCCTTTTGATAAAGTTTCTGGTGTTGGAAGAGTGCTTGGAAAGATCTGTCTTGACTATGCTTTTGAAGAGTTAAAAGTAGATAGATTGAAACTTGAGGTTTTTGGTGATAACCAAAAGGCACTCAAACTTTATAACTATTTGGGTTTTAAAGAGCTAGGCAAAAAAGATTTTGGTAAAAGAGTTATGATCTGTATGGAGTTAGAGCGTGAAAATAGGAAAGTTTGATCTAAAAAAAGATGGTGTTTATGTCATAGCAGAACTCAGTGCTAATCACAATGGATCTTTGCAAACTGCACTTGATACGATAAAAGTTGCAAAAGAGATAGGTGCAAATGCTATAAAACTTCAAACTTATACTGCAAATACTTTGACTCTTGATTCTAAAAAAGATGATTTTATCATCAAGGGTGGAACTTTATGGGATGGAAAGAGTTTATATGAACTATATCATGAGGCTCATACTCCTTGGGATTGGCACAAGGAGCTTTTTGAGTATGCTAAAGAGATAGGTATAGATATTTTTTCATCGCCTTTTGATAAGAGTGCGGTTGATTTTTTGGAGCAGTTTGATCCACCAGCTTATAAGATAGCCTCTTTTGAGATTACAGATTATGATCTTGTTAGATATACCGCTTCAAAAGGAAAACCTATCATCATCTCTACGGGAATTGCCAGTTTACAAGAGATTCAAGATGTGGTGGAAATCTGTAGAAAGGTTGGAAATGATGATATTGTTCTTCTTAAATGCACATCTTCTTATCCGGCACCTTTTGAAGAGGCAAATTTAAGGACTATACCAAATCTTTCGGAGAGTTTTGGAGTAGTTGCTGGTTTTTCAGATCACACCTTGGGGGTAACTGCACCAATTGTGGCAGTTACACTTGGAGCTAGAGTGATAGAGAAGCATTTTATACTAGATAAAAGTATTGGTGGGGCAGATGCTGAGTTTAGCCTCGATAAAGAGGAGTTTGCCACTATGGTAAAGGCTGTTAGAGATGCACAAAAGTTACTTGGATGTGTCGATTACTCGATGAGTGATAAAAAAAGAAGATCAAGAGAGTTTGCAAGAAGCCTTTATATAGCCAAGGATATAAAAAAGGGTGAAAAATTTACCAAAGAGAATATTAGATCAGTAAGACCTGGATTTGGGCTGCATCCAAAGTATCTAAATGAGATATTGGGAAGACCTGCAAAGTCTGATCTTGCATTTGCCACACCTTTAAAATGGAACGATATAGAGATGGAATAAAACTTGCTCTAAATTAATATATTTTAATTTTGGAGCAAATAATGCCGTCTATTGAAGAT
>CAZYJF010000213.1:0-2913 GCA_964647715.1 uncultured Sulfurospirillum sp.
AGCTTAGTGAAGAGGATAAACTAGTAGTTGAAAGAGCTAGAAAGATTGAAAAATTCCTATCCCAACCATTCTTTGTTGCTGAAGTATTTACCGGAAGTCCTGGAAAGTATGTTACACTTGAAGATACGATTGCTGGATTTAAAGCGATCTTAGAAGGGAAACATGACGATATGCCTGAGAATGCCTTCTATATGGTAGGTAATATGAATGAGGCTATCGAAAAAGCTGCTAAAATGGCAGAAAAAGCCTAAAGGGCTTAAGGAGATTAGATGAAGTTAGAACTCGTTACTCCTCATGGAGTTATATTTGACGATGAGATTATATCTGCTACACTTCCTGGAAGTGAAGGGGAGTTTGGAGTACTAGAAGGACATGCTGGTACTGTAACTCTTTTAAATGCAGGTGTCATTGAGATAGAGTTAAGTAATCATAAAAAAGAGTTGATTGCGATTAATTGGGGTACTGCAAAAGTTGAAGAGCATAAAGTAACAGTACTCGCTGATGGTGCAGTAGCCATTACAGGTGAGGGTAGTGATGTTGCCAAAAGACTTGAAGAGGCAAAAGAGCTTATAAAAAGTATAGGTGATTCTGATATCGCAATAGCAGCAGCTACCGCTAAACTAGAGACAGCTGCAAAAGCATTTTAGGAATCATATATGGATATTTTCTTAACATATTTAACACAAGGTGGATTTATATCCACTGTTGTGTTGGTGTGGTTATCTGTCTATTTTATCATCACTATTTGGATATATGTATCAAGAACATTAACTCTTTCAAATTGGGAGAGAGTAGAAAAGACATCTTTAGAATCGCTTCTAAAGGGAGTAGCAAAAATCAAACGAAACTCTATTTTAAGTAAATGTGTAGGTAGTGAGCATCAAAGTTTAGCAACACTAAATATCTGCAAAAGTGTAGCTGAAAAAAGAGCTACAGCATATCTACCAATGCTTTCTGTGATATCTTCTACTTCTCCATTTATTGGACTTTTTGGAACTATTGTATCGATTCTTGGTACATTTTCTGAGCTTGGAAATACTCAAACAGCCTCATTGACTGTGATTGCTCCTGCTATTAGTGAAGCTTTGGTTGCTACAGCTGCTGGTATATTTGTAGCTATTCCAGCTTATAGTGCTCATATCTTCTTAAAAAGAAAAGCATATGAACTGATGAGTGTGATTCAAAGAGAGATTGAACTCTTAGAGATTGCAAGTTCAAGAGAGAGTAACTTAGGTAGAAAAAAATATGAATTTTGATTGGGATGAAAAACCAGATCTTAATATCACTCCATTAGTGGATATTATGTTGGTACTTATGGCTATATTGATGGTTACAGCTCCTGTTATGGAGTACAAAGATGACATATCACTGCCTCAAGGCTCAAAATCAAAATCTATGCAAAAAATTCCTGATCTTACTATACGAATTGATAAAAGCAAGCAGATTCATATCAAAAATAAAACATTCTCTTTAAAGACATTTCCAGATGATTTTAATTTGATGAAAGATGAGTTTCCAAAAGGAACTGTTGTCTATATAAAAGCAGATAAATCTCTTACATATGATACAGTTATGTTTTTGTTAAAAGTGATAAAAGATGCAGGATTTACTAAGGTATCATTAGTTACTAATGGCTGAAAAAAAACTCTACAAACTCATTGCTACTATTATAGCAATATCGATATATCTATTTTTTGTCTATACTTTTGTTCAGTTAGTAAAAGAGAGAGAAAATAAAGTAAAAGATTATGGCTTTAATGTAGATGAAGCTATCGTAGTAGAACTTGAAACCAAACCTGATAAAAACCCAATCGTAGAAAAAAAACCCAAACCAAATCCTCAGCCAAAAGAGACACAAACTCCAAAAGAGTTGCCAAAACCAGTCGTGAACGAGATAGTTAAAGAGGAGATAACTCCTACCAAAGAGGAAGAAAAAAAGCCTGATGTTCCTAAACCAAAAGTTGAAAAAGAGATAAAAGCAGTAGAAGCCAAAGAGGAAAAGCCCAAAGAGCAAGAGGCTAGAGACAAGGAAGCAAAAAGTGCAAAAGATCTTTTTTCAACTCTAAGAACCAAAGATTATGATAAAGTGATGGAAGAGCGAGTTAAGCAAGAAGAAAAAAGAGCTAGTAGATTAGCTAAACAAAAAGCTGCAAAACAAAAGCAAGAAGAGCAAAAAAGAAAAAGAGCACAGGCACTTTCTGCAGCAAAAGCAATTTTACAAGATATAAAACCAAGCTCATCAACTTCTCATAAAAAAAGAGGAGAGAAGGATGACTTTTGGTCTCCAGTTTCTAGTAAGATCATGGCAAAATGGAATAGAACTATCTCTACTCAAGATGGTCTTAAAGCAGTAGTGAAGATTCGAATAGACAATAGTGGACGATTAACATACAGAGTCAGAAGACTCTCAAACAATCCACTCTTTGATACAAAATTGAAAATCTTTCTTGAAAATTTAGAGTATGACAGATTTCCTAGCTATCGTGGTGGTTCATACATAGAAGCTGACTTTGTATTCAAAGATCAAGCTGAGTAAAAGCAATATTAAAAAAATATTATTATCTCTTTATTATTTAATAAATGGCAAAATCGAAACTAAATTATATTAAATTTTAGGAGAGGTTATGAAAGCTATTTTTCTTTTTTTCTTCTTTATAACAAGTATATTTGCAAGCGATGCAACTATCGAGATAGTAAAGAAGATTACAAAAACACCATCATTGCTCATCGCTAACAGCAGTGATAGCAGTGTTGATAAAACGATTAACAATAAATTGCTAAAACTACTTATTGGAGATATAAAAGTTAGTGGACACTTTAATGTTGAAAGTGATTATATTTCAAAGCCATTTAAGGGCTCTGATGTCTTAGGAAGTTCAAAAGAGCTTATGTTAAAAGTAAAGCTTTCACAAA
>CAZYJF010000214.1:0-2852 GCA_964647715.1 uncultured Sulfurospirillum sp.
GATTTTAACCTGACTCTTAGATACAACTATCAACCGTGGAACGGTGAGGATTATAAAAATGATGCTACTTCGGTTTTGTTAGCTGAGCATGTATCAACTTTTAGAGCGATGCAGGTGGGTGATAGTATCAGGATCAAGGTCTGTATCCAAGATGGAAATATTACGGGTACCCCTTATGGATTTTGTAAAGAGAAGGCGATATACTGATGATGAGAAGAGGATTTGGATTAATAACGGCTATTATTATCATGGTGGCGGTGGCTACCTTGATGAGTTTGATGGTGACTCTAACACACGCTTCATTGAAAGCGACTACTGATGTCTATCTAAAAGAGCAGGCGGAGCTGATTGCTAGAAGTGCTGTTGAATATACCCTTCTTGCCATTTCAGGGCATGATAATAACAACTCATGTATCGAGCATATCAATATCACATACCCAAATGCAGCCACTCCTACACATGAGGCGAATGTGAGTGTTTACTACTTTTTTAAAGGTGCTCCTGCAGACTGTAATCAAGTGCTAGCCAACAAT
The DNA here is from genome assembly GCA_964647715.1 of uncultured Sulfurospirillum sp. Classification (GTDB taxonomy): domain Bacteria; phylum Campylobacterota; class Campylobacteria; order Campylobacterales; family QNZT01; genus QNZU01. The sequence goes on from CAZYJF010000214.1 coordinate 534, forward strand.
ATCGCAACAACTGAGTCAAACTTGACTGCACTTATCGATGTGAAGGTGAGTGTGGATATGAATAATACAGGTATTAGTGAACCGATCATAATTCATAGAAGAACTTTGCAAAAACCGTAAAATTTACCCTATCTATGGTATAATTTTATTTTAAAAAAAGTTAAAGGAGAGGAAGTATGAACTTAAATATTGCAGCAAGACAGATAGAGATGACCGATGCCATAAAGTCTCATATTGAGAGTGCCGTTGAGGGTTTTAAGAAGTTTAATTTGGACATTATATCTACAAGGGCAGTGGTAAGTGCTGATGAGAGAAATGGTAAAAAAGGGTTTTTAGTAGAGTTTACTATCAATTTGCCTCAAAAAAATACAGTTGTTATAAAGCAGGTAGATAAAGATTTATATACTGCTATTGACCTTGCTGCTGATAGGGCTCAAAAGGTCTTAAGAAGACACCATGACAAAGAGACAAGCCATAGGGTTACAAAACTTACTGATGTTGCTAATCTAAACTTTTTGGAGCCTGATGATATTGATGATAGTATCGAAGATGATACAGATGAAATTATCCCAATGGAGCTTGATCTATACAAGCCTTTGAGTATTGAAGAGGCTCTTGATATGCTAAAGAGTTCAAATAAACAGTTTCTCATCTTTAACGATTTAGACGGTAAAACAAGAGTTCTTTATAAAAGAAAAGACAATAAATTTGGTCTATATTGATCTAAGAGGGGAGTTTCTCCTCTTAGAGTACTACTTTGTTTAGCTGTAGTACTTTCTTCTCTATGTAGCTTAAAAGCTTATCAGTTACTTCTATTAGTGTTATTAGTGTTTCAATCATTTTCAATCCTTTTTTTTAATTGTCATATTGTAATAAAAATATTTTTTATGCTATAATTATATTTCAAAATGAAATGTTTTTTGCATTTATTAGGAGTAGAAAATGAATTTTAGAGATATTCTTCCAAAATTAAAAGATATCATCTCCCAAGAATTAGGTGATAAGAAGGTCTATGATAAGGATGTAGCAGATGCTTTAGGGATCAATCATCTCACTTTTGCGACTATGAAAAACAGGGGTAAGATTCCTTATGAGGAGATTTTAGAGTTTTGTGCAAAGAGAAAGTTGTCTATAAATTGGCTTTTTTACAATCAAGCTACCAAATCACTAGAGAGTGAAACAGAAAAGTATGCAAATATACGATATTTTGGTGATATTTATGCGAGTGCTGGGGGTGGTAGCTTTACTGATGATGAAGATCATGAGAGTATCGTTTTAGATCCACATATGATCGATATGCTAGGTGGTAATAGAGAGGTAAAATATATCGATTCTATTAATGTACTTGGTGACTCTATGGAGCCTACATTTTATGAAAATGATATGGTCTTTATCAATCGTTCTCAAAAGGAGATCCAAAAGGGTGGGGTCTTTGTCATTTCTACTCCAAATGGTCTATTTATCAAAAGAGTATCATTAAGATCAGATGGTATGCTAGAGTTGATATCTGATAATCCTCTATATAGTATAGAACAAGTAGATATAAACAGTATCAAGATCATAGGAAGGGTAGTAGGAAGTATGAGAAGTCTTTAGATTAGACACACAAGTCTAATCTAAAGTAGAGACGGTTAATTTATACTATCTTGATAGATTTTATTTCGTCATTTGCCTCTATTGAGTCTAAAACATCAAAACTATCTTGGTCATTCTCTTCTATACCACCAAATACAGTATGAACTCCATCAAGATGAGGACATGGTGCGAAGCATATGAAAAATTGACTTCCTCCTGTATCTCTTCCTGCATGAGCCATAGAGAGTGTTCCTTTTTGGTGGCTGTGAGTGTTTTTGTCACATTCACAAGGTATTGCCCAGCCAGGACCTCCTGTTCCTGCCATTCCACTTGCTCCATCTTTTGAGTGTGGACAACCTCCTTGAGCCATGAAACCAGGGATTACTCTATGGAATTTTAAACCATCATAAAAACCCTCATTTGCCAAATGTGCGAAGTTTGCAACTGTTATAGGCGCTTCATCTGGATATAATTTTACTTTGATATCACCTTTACTTGTGCTAATAACTGCTTGAGAAAGTTTATCTAACTCCTCTTTGCTTAAATCATACTCTTTTAAATTTGCCATTTTTCTACTCTCTTTTTTATTTTATTACTTTAATATAGCCTGTGATTGTAGCAAAAAATTTAGTATAATAAGCTAAAAAAAGAGCAGGTGCTTATGTTGTTGATAAAAGATGCTACTTTGATTGAAGAGGGGCAAGAGTTAGTAAGAGATGTTTTGCTCAAAGATGGAAAGATTGA
>CAZYJF010000215.1:0-2846 GCA_964647715.1 uncultured Sulfurospirillum sp.
TCAGTTCCACTTCCAGCGATTGTGACTTTAGCAACTGCTTTTGATTTTGGAGGAACGATAGTTGAGGCACAGTGGGACAAGACAAAATGGAGTGATTATAATGAGCTTGATTTCGAGTTTAAGGATAATGTCCCTATGGCTTTAAAAGCTGCATTTGATGATCCAAAACCAAGAAACTGGGAAGATACCAACGCTTTTAGGCTTGGAATTACACATCATATGGATGAAAAGCTTACTTTGATGGCAGGTTTTTCATTTGATGAGAATCCTGCAAGCACCAAGTATATGGGCTTTGAGCTTCCTGATAGTGATGCTAAGATATATTCTGGTGGTCTAAGATACAAGTATAGCTGTAATCTTGAATTTGGAGCTTCAATCCTCTATGATATCAAGGATAAAAGAAAAGTATCTCAAGGAAGAAGTGCCTCAAACCCTCTTGCAATCGAGGGTGAGTTTAGTGATGGAAGTGCTTTGCTTCTTACGACTGGATTTAGTTACAGCTATTAGTAATAAGGAGCTTTTTTAGCTCCTTGACATCCTTTATAGCAGCATCTAGATTTGAAAATCCCCAATCTACCAAAATCGTTTTAACCCCTGCCCTGCTTGCTGCTTCTTTATCTTTTAGTGAATCTCCTACTACTAGGGCATTTTTTGGACTTACATTAAACTCATTTAAAATTTTTAATATCATATCTGGGTTGGGTTTTGAGTGAGGAACATCATCTGCACAGACAATTAGATCAAAATAATCCTCAAGATCTAAATGTCTGATGATTTGCATCGTGGAAACTCTATATGCATTTGTCGCTAGTGCCAATCTTGTGCATTTTTTCAACTCCTCTAAAAGCTCTCTTATACCCTCATATACCCTTGTCTCATAAGCATAATGTTTACTGTAATAATCTTGAAACCACTCAATATGGTGGGTATCAAACTCATCTACCTCATAAAAGTAGCTAGGAGAGTGTATATGCATATCATTGACAGCTGTTAAGATCTTATCTTTAGATAGTGGTGGAAGTCCCAATTTATACCTGACATGGTTAATAGCTCCACTTATTACTGCTGAGGAGTCTATTATGGTGCCATCCATATCGAAAATGACTGCTTCTATTTTATCGTACATTTTACCGCCTCATTCATCAATGCATTTGCCATTTGAGTACTTTGATTGACTATATGCTTGATATTTAAATCTTTTATGATCTTTTCGTGAGAGTGGTTTTTGACCATCACGATAGAGTTGATATCTTCATCAAAAGAGGCGATATTTTCGCATATTAGCCTCAACTTTTTGGCATTTGATATAGCGACCATTATAGCAAGAGAGTCTTTGATATTTACTGCTTCAAGGACACTTCTTTGTGTGGCATTTGCCAAAAGAACAGGATGTCCATCCACTCTAGCCTCTTCTACAAGGGTATTATCATGTTCTAAGATGAGATAACAAATTCCCATTTTTTTAAACTTGTTTGCCAAAGTCTTACCAAGATCACCATATCCACAGATGATAATGTGATCTTTATAATCTGTTCCTTTTATTTCATCCATATTGATATCTGGCTCTACAAAAAACCTATCTGCTATCTTTTTTAAATTTTTTAAAACAAACGGTGTTATGATCATAGATATCACAACACTCATGATAAGAATTTGCTCCCACCTAGGATCAAGTAGATTGTTTACTCTTGCTAGTGCAAATATTGCTAATGAAAATTCACCTATTTGAAAAAGAGACAAAGCTGTCTTTAGAGCTGTTCTACTTTGCGAAAAGAACCTGATAATAGCAAAGATCACCACTGCTTTGATACTCATCACCATAAGAACTATCATAATGATATAGAAGAAATTTTCATATGCACTATTTAAATCTATCTGAAGACCAACACTGATAAAAAAGATCCCAAGCAGTATATCTCTAAATGGGATAAGATCAGACTCCACTCTATATCTAAATTTTGTCTCAGCGATGGTCATACCTGCTAAGAATGCTCCTAGAGAGAAAGAAAATCCTAATAAATCTGATACAAAAGATGCACCAACTACTAGTAAAAGTATAGTCACTAAAAAGATCTCTTCTGAGTTTGTATTCATTATGAAATCCAAAAATCTCTCTATGAAATATTTACCTATGATAAAGATTATCAAGAATAAAACAGAGGCAAAAACAAGAGTCTTTAGAAGAAGATATGAGATAGATTGATCTTGGTTTGTAAAAATGGAGATCATAAGAAGTATAGGTATGACTGCTAAATCTTGAAAGATTAGTATCCCTACACTTTTTCTACCAAATTTGGTGTGAATTTGTGCATTTTCATTTAGAATTTTCAAGACTATCGCCGTAGAAGAGAGAGCCAAGGCAAATCCTATGATGATGGCACTTCTAATCTCAAATGAGAAGATATAATAGAAAATAGTTCCAAATATAATACCAAGAAGCGATACCTCCAAAGTACCAAAGACAAAAACTTCCTTTTTCATAGATCTTAGATGTGATATGGAAAATTCCAGCCCAATAGTAAACATCAAAAAGACTATCCCAAACTCAGCTATCTGCTCTAGATAGACCTTTGCACTTTCTTGAATATGGAAGATATACTTTATAGCTACCCCTGCAAAAATATATCCTAAGATCGTAGGAAGTCCAAACTTCTTAAATAGAACATTTAAAAAAGTAGCAATGATGATAGTAATCAAAAAAACCAGTAATATATGTTCCATCAAAACTCCAAGAATTAAATACAAAATAAATTAAATATATTTTAGCATAAATTTATTATTTATCTTAAAAATTAATTTTTTGTTTAAAATTGTAACACTTTTGTGTTTATTAGTAAAGTTTATGT
>CAZYJF010000216.1:0-2793 GCA_964647715.1 uncultured Sulfurospirillum sp.
ACATAAAGAAGATCGGAACTAAGTTCTCTATATATTAATTTTTCTTGGCAAACTTCACTTATATAAAAACGAAACTCACAAATATCACTAATTTACACACTAAATATCAACTTTTAATAAAATTGGATATAATTTGCCCTCAAATATAATAAGGAAAAGTTGATGGAGTTAAATGGCTCACAGATCATTTTAGAATCACTCAAAAAAGAGGGAGTCCAAAAAGCTTTTGGATATCCAGGTGGTGCTATCATGAATCTTTACGATGAGATGTATAAAGTAAGGGATGAATTTACCCATATCCTAACAAGGCACGAACAAGCAGCAGTACATGCAGCTGACGGATATGCTAGAAGTAGTGGTGAGGTAGGTGTAGCCATCGTCACAAGTGGACCTGGATTTACCAATGCAGTTACAGGGTTAGCCACAGCTTATACTGATTCGATTCCTTTAGTACTAATTTCTGGTCAAGTTCCACTACCTCTCATTGGTACTGATGCCTTCCAAGAGATAGATGCAGTAGGAATTAGCAGACCATGTACCAAACACAACTATTTGGTAAAGAGTATTGATGAGTTGGCTTCTGTTATCAAAGAGGCATTTTATATAGCAAGAAGTGGAAGACCAGGACCCGTGCATATCGATATCCCAAAAGATATCACAGCACAAATGGGGCAATTTTTCTATCCAGATAAGGTTGAGCTTGAGACTTATAAGCCTCACTATAAGGGCAGTCAAAGACAGATTAAAAGAGCAATCGAGGCTATAAAAAGTGCTAAAAAACCTATATTTTACCTTGGTGGTGGAATAGTCTTGTCAAATGCCTATAAAGAGGTAAGAGAGCTGATTAAAAAGACAAATATTCCAGCAGTCGAAACTCTAATGGCACGAGGTGTTTGTGGAGATGATAATCCAAATCTACTAGGAATGGTAGGAATGCACGGAAACTATGCTTCAAATATGGCGATGAGTGAAGCAGATTTGATGATAGCTCTTGGATCTAGATTTGATGACAGGGTTACAGGAAGAGTAGATGAGTTTGCAAAACATGCCAAGATCATACATGTAGATATAGATCCAAGCAGTATCGGTAAAATTGTAAATATAGATTATCCGATAGTTGGTGATCTAAAGTTGGTCTTAGAGGAGTTACTCTCCCAAATCACAGATGATTTTGATGCAAGTCGTTATGACTCTTGGAGAGAACTACTAGAAAGATATAACCAAATTCATCCACTCTCATACGAAGATACAAGTGATAGATTAAAACCACAATGGGTGATAGAAAGGGTAGGGCAGTTAGTCGGTAAAGATGCTATCATCTCCACAGATGTCGGACAGCATCAGATGTGGACGGCACAATTTTTTCCATTTGATAGACCAAGACAACTCATCACTAGTGGAGGGCTTGGAACGATGGGCTTTGGATTTCCAGCAGCTCTTGGGGTAAAAGTGGCAAATCCAGACAAAGTCTCTATCAACTTCACAGGAGATGGATCAATCTTGATGAATATCCAAGAGCTTATGACTGCTGTTGAAGAGAAGATTCCAGTTATCAATATCATCTTGAATAATAACTATCTTGGGATGGTAAGACAGTGGCAGACATTTTTTTATGATAAAAGATACTCAGAGACAGATTTGAGCATGCAACCAGACTTTGTAAAGTTAGCAGAGAGTTTTGGAGGAGTTGGTTATAGAGTTGCTACAAAAGAGGAGTTTGACAAAGCACTTAAAGATGCGATAGAGAAAAATTGTGTAGCAATGATCGATGTTCAGGTAGATAGGCTAGAAAATGTACTACCTATGGTGCCAAGTGGTGGATCACTTTATAATATGCTCTTAGAATTTAAGGATGAAGAATGAGTCAAGAAGTAAGAAAAGTTCTTTCGGTAATTGTCCAAAATGAACATGGAGTACTCTCAAGAATTTCAGGTCTATTTGCAGGAAGAGGTTACAATATCATATCACTAACTGTTGCTCCTATCCCTGATAGTAACTACTCAAGATTTACCATAGTTACAAAAGGAAATGAGAGGGTATTAGAACAGATAGTAAAACAGCTTCATAAGCTAATCCCCACCTACAAAGTTACAGAGAATCAAGATGTAGTGGAAAAGGAGATGGTACTTGTTAAAATTCCACTTTCAGGAAATTTAAGTGGACTTGATGCCATCTTAAAAGGTTACAACGGAATTGTCGCCAACTCAACAGAAGATTCACTCATCCTAATGGCAGTTGATGATTCAAACAGGATAGAAAACTTCATCAAAATCATAAAAAAATTCCACCCAACTGAGATAGTAAGAAGTGGATCAGTATCTATGGAGAAGTCGTGAAAGTCAAAGAGTTAGCTTCAAAGTTAGAAATTGAATATCATGGAGATGATTTTGAGATAGAGGGTATCGACACACTAAAGTCTGCCAAGCAAAAACAACTCTCATTTTTTGAGAATAAAAAATATATCGACGAGCTAAAAAACACAAAAGCAGGGGCTGTATTTATCAGTGAGAGTGATCTTGAACATTTGCCAAAAAACTCAAATGCTCTCATATCTAAAAACCCATATCTTAGCATGGCAAAAGCAACGAAATTTTTTGCAAAGGATTTGATTAGATCTGATAAACAAGCTCAAATTTCAAAAAGTGCCAGAATCGGAGAAAGAGTTCATATCGGAAATGGTGCCACAATAGAAGATGATGTCATTATCTTAGATGGTGCATTCATCGGAGAGGATGTAAAGGTAGGAAGAGGTACTATTATCCACCCAAATGTGGTGATCTACAACGATACTAT
>CAZYJF010000217.1:0-2793 GCA_964647715.1 uncultured Sulfurospirillum sp.
AAATATTCACATATTGATTGGAAATCGATTAAAGGAATGAGGGATATTTTTCACATCACTACTTCGACATCAATGCTGAAGCAGTTTATGATGTGTGCACGGAAGATTTAGATAAACTTCATACAGTAATTAAAGAGATGATTACAAAACTTTGACGAAAGAGGACTGCCAAAGAAAGTCCCAAGAAGCCTAAACCAAAGGCTCATCCATCTCTTTTGGTATATCTACTCCCATCAGCTTTAAAACTGTCGGTGCGATATTGTTCAAGCCACCGGCTTTGACCTTCTCTACCCCATCTGCCATCACAAAGCAGTAAACATCATAGGTTGTATGATTTGTCAATCTCTCACCATTTTCATTTTTCATCTCTTCGCAGTTTCCGTGATCGCTTGTGAGAATTAGTGCATAGCCCTCCTCTTTTGCCACCTTTATCAAGCTATCAAGCTCTTTATCTACAGCTTCGACCGCTTTGATCCCAGCTTCATAGTTTCCGGTGTGTCCTACCATATCTCCATTGGCGAAATTGACCACTACAAAATCATAACCCTCTTTCATCGCTTTTTGGACATTTTGACTCACTTCTGGGGCACTCATTTCTGGCTTTTCATCGTAAGTTTTAACACTTGGACTTGGTACTAAAACCCTGCTTTCATTCAAAAAAGGCTCCTCAATACCACCATTTAAAAAGAATGTCACATGAGCATACTTTTCCGTCTCTGATGTGTGAAGCTGAGTAAGACCGGCATTTGAGATTACCTCTGCTAGTGTATTTTTCGGAGGCTCCTCTTTGAATAGGATAGGGTATGGAAACTCTTTATTATACTCTGTCATAGTAGCGATATTTAGATCGATATGCTCTTTGTCAAATCCCTTAAACTCACTATCTCCAAGAGCTTCAACGATCTGCCTCATCCTGTCACTTCTAAAGTTGGCAAAGATCACTCCATCACCACTTTTTAACCCCTCATACCCCTTAAATGCCACAGGCTCTATAAACTCATCATAGATCTCTTTTTGGTACTGAGAGTCGATATACTCTAAAGGAGAAAGATCAGTTTTTGGTGTAGCTTTGGCGATGGCATTGTAAGAAAGCTCTATTCTATCCCATCTCTTATCTCTATCCATGATATAAAATCTTCCACTCATCGTGGCTATCTTGATATTTTCACTCTCTAACTCTTCAACCTCTTTTAGATACTCTTTGGCAGAATCAGGTGCGACATCCCTACCATCAGTTATGAGATGAAGATAGACTTTTTTACCCTGATCTTGGGCTATTTTTGCCAAGCCTTCTATATGCACTAGATGTGAGTGAACCCCACCATCACTCATCAAGCCTACGATATGGATATCATTTGATTTTGATAATATATCTTTTAAAACCTCATTATCTTTGAGTGTTCCATCCTCTATCGCTTTAGTGATCTTGACTAGGTTTTGATATAGCACTCTTCCACTTCCTATACACATATGCCCCACTTCGCTGTTTCCCATCTGACCCTCTGGTAACCCCACAGCTAAACCTGAAGTCTTGACAAAATTGTAAGGCACACTCTCAAACAGATACTCATAAGCACTCTTTTTTGCATTGCAAAAGGCATTATCCTTGCAACTCTCTCTATGTCCGATCCCATCGGTAATCACTAATAATACTTTCTGTTTTGCTCTCATCTTCTCCCCTCGTTTTAAGCTGCTTTTTACTACAATCCACATAATTTTTATAAGGAACTGCCAAGTTGTTATACCTATTATACCAAATTTTTCACATCAATTTGTTTCAGTATATTACCGTTCGTTCAGGTATATCGTTTTTTATAGGCTTTGTTTTAACCCTCATTTTGATGCCAAAGTTCATCAAATGGGCAAAAAGCAAAAACGCCTCCCAACCCATCTACGAACTAGCCCCAAAATCGCACCAAGCCAAGAACAAAACTCCTACAATGGGAGGAATAGTCTTCTTGTTTTCTACCCTTGTAGCAGTGATAATGACTATCAAGTTCAGCTCTATGTATGCCATAGGTGGAGTTTTGACTATCATTCTTTTTGCGATAATAGGAATCAAAGATGATATATCCAAGATAACACACAACAAAAACAGTGCAGGACTCACCTCAAGATCAAAGATGCTGATGCAAATAGTCGCATCACTAATCATTTCTTTGTATCTATACTTCAACCACTTTTCAACTGAGCTTTATGTCCCTTTTAACAAATATCCTATTTTTGATATGGGGATTTTTGCCCTTGCTTTTTGGACTTTTGTGATGGTAGCGACAACAAATGCAGTCAATCTCACAGATGGATTAGATGGACTTGCCACGGTGCCTTCTATCTTCTCGATTCTTTCTTTGAGTGTCTTTGTTTATATCATGGGTCATGCAATACTTAGTCAATACCTTCTAGTTCCAAACTACAAAGGTATAGGAGAGGTGACTATCATAGCCGCTGGTTTGGTAGGATCACTCATAGGATTTTTGTGGCACAACTGCCATCCTGCGGAGGTTTTTATGGGAGATAGCGGAAGTCTAGCCCTTGGTGGATTTATCGCATATATGGCGATTATCACCAAAAATGAAATACTGCTTATCGCTATCGGTTTTGTATTTGTGATGGAGACGATTTCTGTGATACTTCAAGTAGGAAGCTACAAAACTAGAAAAAAAAGAGTCTTTCATATGGCTCCTATTCACCACCACTTTGAGATCAAAGGTTGGGCAGAAAACAAGATCATAGTTAGATTTTGGATCATAGCCCTCATATCAAACCTCATAGCTCTAATCACCCTAAAGATCA
>CAZYJF010000218.1:0-2754 GCA_964647715.1 uncultured Sulfurospirillum sp.
CTCTAAAAGTAGACAATTAACAAAAATTTAACAAAAGCCAAATACCATTTCACAATTCATAAAAGGAGTTGTGAAATGAAAACAGTTTTAATCTCGTTTATATTAGCAGGTGTGTTGTTTGGTAGTGAAGAGATGGAGAAGATCACTATTGAAGCTGAACCAAACAGTGCGATTGTCGATGATATCAGTAAGCAAGAGATCAAATCTGCTGATCTAGCCGATGCCCTAAGCAAGCATATCCCATCGATCAACATCATCAGAAGAAGCGGTATCGCAAACGATATTTTACTTCGTGGACAAAAAAGAGACAATATCAATGTCATCATCGATGGGGCAAAGGTGTGTGGGGCTTGTGTAAATCGTATGGATCCGCCCACTTCTCATGTATTGGCGAACAATGTCAAGAGTGTCAAAGTGAGTGAAGGACCTTTTGATGTGGAGAATTTTGGGACACTGAGTGGATTGGTTGATATTAGGACTATTAAACCAAAAGAGGAACTTAGTGGAAATATCAATCTAAATGCAGGAAGTTTTGGGTATCGCAAAATGGCAGGTAAGATCAGTGGAGGAGATCAAAAGATCAGAATGCTCCTATCCGCCTCTACCGAAAAATCCGACCAATACAAAGATGGAGATGGAGATACTTTGGCTATGCAGGTGAAAAAAGCTACTCAAAATACTCCTATGGCAAAAGCTCAGTATCAAGATAGATACTTTGATATGGATGCTTTTACAAAATCGACTCTGATGGGAAAAATTTTTCTTGATCTAAACCAAAACAACAGATTAAATCTCTCTTACACGGCAAACAGAAGCGATGATGTCCTCTATCCTTCATCAAAGATGGATGCTATCTATGATGATAGTGATATCTACAATCTTGAGTATATCTACAAAAATATCTCTCTACAACTCTACAACTCCAAAGTAGATCACCCTATGAGCACAAAATATAGAAAGATGGGTGCAAAGATAGAGAAAACCCACCACCTAAAAACAGATATGAAAGGAGCCAAACTTAAAGGCAAATTCACCCTCTTTGGACTTGATCTTACAGGTGGAATCGATACAAGCAGGAGAAATTGGGATGGATATTTTGAGTCAAACGGGGTGAGGCTCAAGATGAAAGACGGCAAACTTGTGCCTAAATCTCTCGATGATGTTACGACCAAAAATGCAGGCCTATTTCTAAAAGCTCATCAAAAGTATCGAAATAGCAAGATCGATTACGGTATCAGGTACGATATGACCTCTATCAAAACAGACAGAACCGGTGAGAGAGATCGCAACTTCTACTCCATAAGTGCCAATATCTTCACAACTACAAAGATTGATGATAGTTTGTCTATTTTTGGAGGGATCGGCAACTCAAACAGGGTGCCGGATGCTAGAGAGTTATATCTGTTGATGATGGGCAAACATATGGGAAGCCCAAACTTACAGGAGAGCAAAAACTATGAAGTTGATCTAGGAGTAGAAAAGATATATGAGAACTTTAGTATCAAGATCAAGAGCTACTACTCATATATCAAAGATTACATCGCATACAATAGCTCTACAAAGCAAAACAACTTTGAAAATGTAGATGTTGATATCTACGGAGTTGAGCTTAGCGGTGTAGCGATGAGTGAACTTGGAGCATATCTTGATTATTCCCTCTCTTACAAAAGAGGTAAAAAAAGAGATCCGCTTACCAATCAAAAGGGAAAAGATTTAGCCGATATGAGACCTCTCAAAGCGATAGTAGGTGTCAATTATGATCTTGAAAACACCACCGCTAGAGTAGAGTTTATCGGTGCTACAAAGTGGGATAAGATAGACTATGAAAACGGCGAACAAAAACTTGGCGGTTATGGAGTGGTCAATCTAAAAGCCACACAAAGGTTTAAAAAGGGCTTTTCTCTCACTCTTGGGGTGGACAATCTTTTTGATAAAACATACAGCGTTACCAACACTTACCGTGATCTCATTTTACTAACTACCGGAAGCAAAGTCGATGATGTGATGCTCTTAAATGAACCAGGAAGATACCTGTATGCGAATTTGAAGTATGAGTTTTGACTTAATCAGTCTTTATATTGAGCACAATTTTTACACATGAATGTAGTATAATGACTCATATTCCAAATATAGGAGGAGAATATGAGATACTTTTATGTTTTGGCACTTTTTGCCATCTTAGGATTAGGAGGTTGTACGGGTGCTAGTGATGAAAATCCGACTATCACACTAAAAGGAGATAGAGATATAACCTTAAAAGTTGGACAGGTTATAAAAGAACCAGGATACACTGCTACTGATCCACAAGATGGTGATCTTACAAGTCAAGTGCAAGTTACGAGCAATATCAACTTTTACAAAGAGGGGCAGTACTATGTAAACTACAGTGTCAAGGATAGTGATGGCAATGTAGCAAATGCTTCGAGGATAGTAACTATCACAAATCAAGATGTAGCTTACAATAACGGTGATTATATATACGATACCCCTGATGATAAAACACTTTATGATTTTGCTGAGTTTCTTTACCCTTATCAAGTGTTCGTTGAAGGACAGTCTGCTTCAAAAAATGTAGCTAGTTATGATTATAATGGAAATCTTATAAACACATATAAGGTAAACTTTGAGAGAAACAAAAACGATAAATCAATCTACAAATACATCGACAATAGACTCTCTAGACACGACTTTACCTCACTAGATGAGATTCTCTCTTATGATGATTTGGGGAATTTAGTTTCAAGACACCAAAGA
>CAZYJF010000219.1:0-2688 GCA_964647715.1 uncultured Sulfurospirillum sp.
GTTGTAAATGGTAAAGAGACTCAGTGGAGATTTAACTGTAAGTATGATCCATATGCTGCAAAAGCAAATCCAGGTGGAGATTTCGCCTTCTACGGACCACTTGCGAAAAATATCCTACAAGGTGATCTAAAAGGTCCAGATAAATCAAAAGGAAAATTCAAGCTTCCAAATAAAGCCAAGATCTTTGCAAGACCTTACATGGATCCTCCTGAGATGCCAGATAGCACTTATGATACATGGTTATGTACTGGTAGGGTACTTGAGCATTGGCACAGTGGAACGATGACTATGAGAGTTCCTGAACTCTATCGTGCAGTTCCTGAAGCTCTTTGTTACATGAATCCAAAAGATGCTAAAGCAAAAGGATTCAAACAAGGTGAACTTATCTGGGTTGAGAGTAGAAGAGGAAAGGTAAAAGCAAGAGTTGAGACAAGAGGAAGAAACAGACCACCTCAAGGATTGGTCTTTGTTCCATGGTTTGACGAGAAGGTTTTTATAAACAAAGTGTGTCTTGATGCTACTTGTCCTATGAGTAAGCAGACTGATTATAAGAAGTGTGCAGTAAAAATGTATAAAGCGTAAAAGGAGTTGAAAGTGGGGAATGAGGTCAAAAAAGGGCAGATAAGCTCTAGAAGAAGATTTTTCACAGACATTGCTCATAATGTTGGGCTTGGTGCTATGGGAGTTCTTCTATGGAGTGGATATGCTGCTAAGGCAAAAAGTTCTGTCTTGACACTCAGACCTCCTGCTGCACTTCCTGAAGAGGATTTTTTAAAGACATGTATCAAGTGTGGACTCTGTAGTATCGCGTGTAGAAACAGAGAGTCAAATATCGACAAAGAGACTGGGCTTGCAAGAGAGGCGACTCTCAAGATTGCAAAAGCTCAAGATGATGTGACGATAGGGACTCCTTTCTTCGTACCAAGAGATGTGCCTTGTTATATGTGTGAGGATATACCATGTGTGCCGGTATGTCCTACTGAAGCTTTAGATGTTAGGAAAGTGACAAACAGCAAGGGCGAGCTTGATCCTACTATGATGGATATGGGCTTGGCTGTTGTAGATGTAAACTCATGTATTGCCTACTGGGGAATACAGTGTGATGCATGCTATAGAGCTTGTCCTCTTTTGGATGTGGCAATAAAACTAGTATATGATAGAAATAGTAGAACGGGTAAACACGCATTTTTAAAACCAGAGGTTGTTATGCATGCCTGTACGGGATGTGGAATGTGTGAACAAGCTTGTGTGACTGAGAAAGCTGCGATTTTTGTGCTTCCTAGATCAGTGGCTCTTGGAAAACCAGGAGATCACTATGTAAAAGGCTGGGACACAAAAGATCAACAAAGAGTTGGCAACAGGGTGGATAAAGATATCATCACCCATGATAAAAGGAGCTCTAAAGAGGCTGCTGATTATCTAAATCAAGGCGGATTATTAGATGAAGATGAGTAATTATAAGTATCTGATTTTAAGAAGAGTAGTTCAAATAGGACTTCTCTTTCTATACTTTGCAGGTAATGTCTTGGGATGGAAGCTCTTAAGAGGTGATCTTTCCAGCTCATCTTTGTTTGGATTTATTCCTCTTAGTGATCCTTTTGCAGTTATGCAGATATTTGCAACCGGAGTTAGTTTGGGAGCGACTGTTTTGATGGGAGCCTTGATTATTGCTTTGTTTTATGGGATTATAGGCGGAAGGGCATTTTGCTCTTGGGTCTGTCCTGTAAATATGGTAACTGATCTTGCAGCTTGGCTTAGAAGAGTTTTTCTTATAGATAAGATAGAAAAAAAGGTATGGATTAGTAGAAATATTCGCTACTACATGATTGTGATAGCCCTTATAGTTTCATTTGTTACAGGTCTTGCAGCATTTGAGATAATTTCACCTATTACGATATTAAATCGAGGTGTGATTTTTGGTTTTGGGGCTGGAGCAGGTTTGTTGGTGGCAATATTTTTATTTGATCTATTTGTAGTAAAGAATGGTTGGTGTGGACATATCTGTCCTTTGGGAGGAGTACATTCACTACTTGGTAAATACTCTTTTGTAAGAGTCAAGCACAATAGTGACAACTGTACTCTTTGTATGAAGTGTACAAATATTTGTCCTGAAAAACCAGTTTTGAATATGATAGGAAAAAGAAGTGAGTTTGTCTCACAGGCAGAGTGTACAAATTGTGGAAGATGTATAGATGTTTGTGATGATGATGCACTTGGATTTATGATACGAGGTTTAACAACAACAGATAAAGGAGAAAAGCATGAAAATAGCAAAACTATTGACAATTAGCTCACTGCTGATTGCTTCTAGTATCTATGCTGCAAGTACTGCAGCATGTGCTGGATGCCATGGTCAAAACTTTGAAAAGAAGGCTATGGGCGTTAGCAAAGTGGTGAAGGATATGAGTAAAGATGAAATCATCAAAGCTCTAAAAGGGTATAAAGATGGAAGTTATGGCGGTTCAATGAAAGGGATCATGAAAGGTCAAGTAGCAGCACTTAGTGATGCTGATATTGAAGCTATGGCAGAAGCTATCAAAGGTGGTGGTTCAAAAGCACCAGCAACAACGGCATCAGCTGCTGCTACTGCATCAGCTCCAGCAGCTACTAAAATAGTAGATATCAACAAAGATGCTTCAGATGAAAAAAGAATAAATCAAGAGGACCTTGGAAATAAAAAAGAGGTAA
>CAZYJF010000220.1:0-2687 GCA_964647715.1 uncultured Sulfurospirillum sp.
ATGATTGCATGGATTATCGTGATTGTTACTTTTCCATATTTTGGTATTTTACTTTACCTCATATTTCACGATAGAAAGATGAAAAGAGTGACAAAAAGGATGAAAAAACTTGAGCTTAAAAACCAGATCAATCAAAAAGAGATATTTGATTGTGAAGTATCTAGACTCATTTATGAAAATGGTAAAACTTACCCTACATTTAATAGAGACTTTTATCTATGTAAAGATGCCTTTGATACATACAATCATATTGTAGGTTTAATAAACGGAGCTAAAGAATCAATATACATATGCACATATATTCTAGGTAACGATGATCTAACAAAAAATATAATCAAACTCTTATCCAAAAAGGCAAAAAATGGTGTCGAAGTAAAGCTCCTCATTGACGCAGTTGGTTCACAACTACTTGAGCTTAACCCATCTTTTTTAAGAGAGTTAAAAGAGAGTGGAGGAGAGTATATTTTCTTCATGTCACTGCTAAAAAAACCTTTCTCTAGTAAATTAAATCTTAGAAATCACAGAAAGATGATAGTCGTAGATCATACTAAACTCTTAAGTGGAGGTATCAATCTCTCATCAGATTACCTACAAGACAAAGCTCTTCAAAACAAAAAAGTTTGGGTTGATATCGCATTTGTTTTAGAGGGTGCTGCTGCTTTAGATTATGAAGAGGTATTTTTACACAACTGGATGATGGAGGGAGGAGAGATAAAAAAAAGAGATATTGATAGCTTAAACTACAAAAGAGGCAATCACCTAGTACAAGTAGTACCTTCAGGTCCTGATGTAGCAAATGATACACTCTATGAATCTCTACTTTTATCGATATTTGAAGCCAAAAAAAGAGTATGGATAATCTCCCCATATTTTGCGCCTGAGAGCTCTTTGATGGATGCATTAATCGTTGCCAAGCACAGAGGTGTTGAGATAAAAATCATTTCACCAAAAAGTAGCGATCATCTCTTTGTAGATATTGCAAGAAGTGCATTTTTAAGAGAACTTCATGATGAAGGGATAGAGGTGCTTTTTTACAAAAGTACTATGCTTCATGCTAAAGCTGTTATCATAGATGAGCATATTGCCATTTTGGGATCAGCCAATTTTGATTCAAGAAGCTTCTTTTATAACTTTGAAATTGTCAGTTTTTTCTACACAACTTTAGATGTCAAGATAGTAACTTACTGGGTTCAAAAACTTTTTGATGAGTGTGAATATGGACTAAAACCAGCATCATTGCCAAGAAAACTGATAGAAAATCTGTTCAAGCTATTAGCCCCAGCACTCTAAGGAAAATTATATGTATAGACAATATTTACCTTGGCATATAGAATCTGCTAAAACTCTGATAAAAACTACACAAGAAAACAGACTTCCCTCAAAAAAGATAAAAGTAATAAACTGGAATGTTCACAAAGAAAATCACAAATATCAATGGCTTGGTGACTTCAAAGAGATACTAAATCACTATCAACTAGATATCATACTCTTTCAAGAGTACAAAAAGATTTCAAAAAGAAGTATTCTAAGTAAAGATGAACGATATGGCTACTGCTTCTTAGCAAATATTATGCTTCATGAAAACGAATTTGGTTTAATGAATGCTTCAAAAGCAAATATCATTCATCATAAAGCTCTCATCAGTGATACAGTTGAGCCCATCATAAAAACACCAAAATCTATCCTTTTAACTGAATATAAAATGCTAGATTGTAGAGATTTGACAGTTATAAATGTCCATCTTGTAAATTTTGTAAAGTTAAGATCCTTTAAAAATGAGTTAAATAGACTCGAAGAACTAGCCTCAGTTAGTACAAATCCTTTGATCTTAGCTGGGGATTTTAATACTTGGAGTGCAAGACGGATGGAGTGGCTCTTAAGGGTTTGTGATAATTTAGGATTAAAGAGAGTTAGATTTGATATTCCAAAGAAAAAATTAAAGCTCTTAAGAGAGTTAGATCATATCTTTTATCGTGATCTTACTCTCATTGACTCCACCTTGCTTTTAGATATAAAAAGTTCAGATCACAGCCCACAAATTGCTACTTTTAATTTAATCTAACATTTCTTTGATATTATAGTATATAAAATTTATATCAAGGATAATATTAATGGCACTACATGTAACTGGTCATAAAATACCAGATTCTGATTCGATATGCTCTGCAATTGCAGTAAGCTACCTAAAAAATAGCCTAGGCGTTGAGGCAATTGCTTGTAAACAAGGAGATATCAACCCTGAAACTAAGTTTATATTAGAAAAATTTGGTTTTGATGAACCTATAACTAAAACTTCATACAAAGGCGAAGATGTCTTTATAACTGATACCACTGATCTAGCTCTTTGTCCTGATGATATCTTAGATGCCAATGTGCTAGGAGTTGTAGATCACCATAAATTGGGCGATTTGACAACTTCAACACCACTTGAGGGGTGGATTAGACCTGTTGGTTGCTCTAATACGATTGTAAAAGAGATGTTTGATTACTATGGGATAGAAATTCCTAGCAACATTGCAGGCATCATGCTATGTGCGATACTAAGTGATACAGTGATTTTTAAATCTCCAACTTGTACAAAAGAGGATACAAAAGCCGTCAAAGAGTTGGCAAAAATCGCTGGAATTGATGACCCAAAAGCTCTTGGAATGGAGATGTTTAAGATAAAATCAGCCATTGAAGGTACA
>CAZYJF010000221.1:0-2681 GCA_964647715.1 uncultured Sulfurospirillum sp.
CATGATGGAACAATCATCACAAAGCACTACCCAAACAGTTTTCGTGAAACTTCCCTGCAGGAAAAGTTGTAAAGCAAAGAAAGTACAGAGTGCATTTATGGCTTCACTTGATGGGATTTTTTGTAGAGTAAAATCCTTACACTAAATTGGTATTATATTGATAAACCCCAAATATTATTCAGCACTCTTGATACAATCTTGATAAACTCTTCATATACTGCAATTTGAAAATCACAAAATGGAGTATAGATATGAATACATTATCAAAAATTACACTTGCCAGCACTCTTTGTAGCTTATTTTTTACAGGATGCAGTGATATCCATAAATCGCATCATCCAAAACTACCAGATATCAAGATGCCCAAAAACAATTTGTCCTTTAAGATGATAGAAGGATATGAAGACTACAAAGTGATCGCTACACACTTTAGGACAGATAAAAATGAGATACGTTATATACTTGCAAATCCAATAGGGTATAATGCATTAAAAGAGAAATCAACTGTTATGCCAGAGGGTTCTAAAATAGTCAAAATCGGGTGGTCCGTAAAAAAGATGGATACTTTCAATACCGCATTAGAAGCAGATAAAATACAACGTGTCGAATATATGGTCAAAGATGCGTCAAAATTTGATGCAAATGGTGATCATTGGGGTTATGCTCGTTTTGTCAAGGATAAAGGAACATATAAACCATGGACGAAGGGCACTAAAGGGTGTATCAGTTGTCATCGTACAGTAAAAGAAAATGATTTTTTATTTACACGGATGCAAGGAACCCACTAAATTATGAAAGCCAAAATTCTTATCGTAGAAGATGAACCAGAGATAGTCACACTTATTTGCAATCGTTTAGATAAGAACCTTTACGACATCGTTGTTGCACGTCATGGACAAGAAGGCTTAAAACAGATTCAAAACAACCATTTTGATTTGGTTTCACTAGATATCATGTTGCCTTCTGTCGATGGGTTTAGTCTTTGTCAAGAAGTGCGTAAAAGAGATAAAAACACCTTGATATGTATCATCTCAGCTTTGGACAGAGAAGAAGATAAAGAAAAAGCATATATTTTAGGTGCCGATGACTATATATCAAAACCCTTTTCTCCAAAGTTAGTTGCCTTAAAAATGGCAACGCTTTTAAAACGTCGTTTTGAACTAACCCACGCCCATGTAGATGCTTATGCGATACTTCATCTTGATGAGGATTTAAAACGTTTTCATATACAAGAAAATATTTTGCCGCTGACTTTGAGTGAATATACCATCCTTGAAGTACTTTTTAAGACACCAAAGAAAATATTTTCCAAAGCAGATCTTTCACAAATTCTTTATGATGAAGGTATTGGAAATATAGATGAAAAAGGTATCACGACGCATATTTATATGATTCGCAAAAAGATATCTTTGTTTCACCAAGGGGAGATTATAAAAACATCAAGAGGGATAGGATACACTCTATCATGATAAAAAAGAAGATACATCTTAAATCATTTTTACTGTTCATCTATGCTATCGCAGGGTTGCTGATATCCCTATTTACGGCAGTTATGACATATCTCATTATCGGGGAACCCATCGGTACAAAGATGACTTCTAAAATCGCATTGACTATTTTTGTGACACTACCTGTTATCGGGATTATCTCTTACTTTATCGGAAACTATCTTGCTCAAAAATTCTCTCTTATTTCACAACGATTAGATGCTATTCATAAGCAGGAATTTTTGCAAAACACTTATCATGATAATATCATCGATATCCACAACATCCATGATGATATCACCTATTTATCCAAAGAATTAGAGATGACAATCAACAAACTACAACAACACAATAACAACCTAAGCACTATCGTCAAATCGCTCTCACATGACATCAAAACACCTTTGACCATCATCGATGGATATCTCGAAGAGTGTGAGGATCAGATGATTTCTGCACAACAGATGCCTCATGTCATCACCATTTTGAAAAAAGAGACAGCCTACCTCAATGAGCTTAGTTCAGAAGCTATCACCTATATACAGTCCCAAGAAATCACACTCAAACAAGAGACTTTTAATCTGAAAGATTTTCTACATGATGAAGTGTGTCCACTACTGAAGGTGAAGCCAGATGTGACACTCTCATGCAAAATCAATAAAGAACAACTCTTTACATTTAATCCCACAGCACTCAAAAAAATCTTAATAAATCTTCTACATAATGCATCTAAATATACCAATAAAGGCAGTATCACGATAGTAGCCAATGATGATACTATTATGATAGAAGATAGCGGAGAAGGTATTGATTCCCTTGATGC
The DNA here is from genome assembly GCA_964647715.1 of uncultured Sulfurospirillum sp. GTDB lineage: Bacteria > Campylobacterota > Campylobacteria > Campylobacterales > QNZT01 > QNZU01. Next base: position 2,311 of record CAZYJF010000221.1, read on the forward strand.
AGAGAAGATTTTCACGCCGTTTTTGACACTAGAAGAGAGTAAAAACCGCCAAAAAAGTGGTTTTGGACTTGGTCTATCTATCGCCAGTAACCTTGCCGAAAACAATAATTTTACACTGTATCTTGATAGAGACTATCACAAAGGTTGTCGTTTTATCTTAAAAAAACAGTAAGTTGCTTTTAGTGGAGCTATTTGATATTTTTCTCCACGATACCCGTGTCATAGCCATTGAGACTTGTTTGATTTTTCTTTTTCCAATAGGCTTTTAGTCCTTCATCGCCCTGTTTTTTCCAGTAGTCGTTTAGATCTTCCCTCTCTCCCTGATATGCAAAATAGGGAACCGCCATCCCACATACCGTCAAAACAAGCTC
>CAZYJF010000222.1:0-2666 GCA_964647715.1 uncultured Sulfurospirillum sp.
ACTACAAGGATCACTAATCGATGCCTTTGGGAGTGAGTCACTCTTTTGTGTGGGAGATTATGATCAAAGTATATATGGATTTAATGGAGCTGATATCAATATCATTGGATCTTTCAAAGATAGATACAAAGATGCTACTATCTATACTCTTACAAAAAACTACCGTTCCTCCAAAGCTATACTCTCACTTGCAAACCAAGTCATATCCAAAAATGAGAGACTATATCCAAAAGAGTTAGAAGTAACAAAAGAGGGAAATTTTCCTCCTCCAAAACTTTTAATGTTTGATGAACTCTTTGAACAGTATGCAGGAATTGCCAAGATGATAGGTGAATCAAAAACAAAAAAAGAAGAGATTGCTATCATCTTTAGAAACAACTCCTCAGCCGATGGAATTGAAGCAAACTTGAGGGAACTTGGTATCTCTTGTAAAAGAAAAGGAGGACACAGCTTTTTTGACTCCCAAGAGATAAAAGCAGCTCTAAATCTCTTTAGTATCCTTTTAAATCCAAAAGATATGATGAGTTTTATTCACCTTTTTGAGTATGTCAAGGGAGTGGGAAGTGTCTTTGCCAAAGATCTTTTTGATGCACTTTTTAAAGTAGGAGATGGAAACATCATAGAGGGACTCTTAAATCCAAAAGATAAGAAAAATCCTTACAAAAGGGGTGTAGTAAATCACCAAATGGGGCTTTTTGATGAGTATTATGATGAGCAAAATCTCTCAAAATATAAAAAGAGAGGTTACAGTGAAAAATTTTTAAAAAATCCCGTCTTAAAAAACTCCAAGGTAAACAGCGACCTAATCGATTTTATGCACGATTTTTACCATTTTGTCAAAAAAAACAAAGATTTAAAAACTCCAAGAGGAATCATCAAAAATATCATCACCTCCCCTCTCTTCCAAAAAATAGCACAATCTCTAGCCACTAAAAGAGCTACTCAAAGAGATGGAAGTATCCATGAAGGTCTAAAAGAAGAAGCACTAAAGAGGATAGAAAGCAGAGCTAGTTTACTTGAGCATCTATCAAAAAACTATGCAGACAAATATAGATTTATCAATGCTCTAACTCTAGGAGGATCAGAGATGAGTGATGGAGAGGGGGTCAATCTACTCTCAATACATGCAAGTAAGGGATTGGAGTTTAAAGAAGTCTATGTGGTTGATCTGATGGATGGCAGATTTCCAAATAGAAAATTGATGAGTAAAAATGGTGTTGAAGATGGTATAAATGAAGAGAGACGACTCTTTTATGTAGCAGTCACAAGAGCAAAAGAGATACTCTATCTCTCTCTTGCAAAATATGACAAATTAAAAAAGATTGATTATATCCCCTCACCCTTTTTGGAAGAAGCAGGGATGATAAAGATAAAAGAGAATCAACCTTTAACTGCTTGACCCATATCCCACATAGGCAAGAAGATTCCAAGTGCAAGCATCAACACCATACCGGCAATAAAACCAATCATAATAGGCTCAATATATGCAGACATATTTTCAATAAGATAGTTAAACTTCTCACGATAATAGTCTGTTACCTTTGCAAGCATCTGATCTAGTGCACCACCCTGCTCTCCTGCTCTAATCATCTGAATAAGCATACCCTCAAAGATCTCTGTATCTTCAAATGCTTCAGTTAGGTTACTACCTCTACCAACTGCATGTTTTACCATAGATAATTTATCTTTTAACTCTTCATTATCGATAGTCATTACAGAAGTATCAAGAGCCTCAGCCACAGGAATACCAGCTCGAACTAGCTCTGTAAATATCAGCATAAATCTACTCAAAGATGCATAGAAAATAACACTACCAATAAGATAAACTTTTAGGATATATTTATCCCAAGTACTTTTATACCCCTCATCACTCTTATACTTATACTTATGTAGCATAACAATAGAGATTAACCCTATCAATATATAAAGACCATAAGTGTTTAGTGCATGCTCCAAGAATAAAAGAATCTTTGTCGGTGCAGGCAAATCAGCTCCAAGCTTTTCAAAGATCTCTTTAAACTTAGGAACAACATACATCATCAAGATTGTAAATGCGATGGCAATGGCACTCATGACTATTTTTGGATATCTAAGAGCCGCTTTTAACTTCTTTGCATTATCCTCCATCTCTTGAAGCAAATCAGCTAACTTAGTAAGGGCATCGGCCATATTACCAGTACTCTCTCCAAGCTCAATCATAGCGATAGTTACATCTCCAAATTGATTCCTGTACTTCAAAAATGCATCTGTCAAACTCTTACCGGCATTTAAATCCTCATCAATCTCTTCAAAGATCTCTTTTAACTGCTTGTCAACTGTAGCTTTACCTACCTCTTTGATACTATCGTGGATTGAGATACCAGCATTTGTCATAACGGCTAGTTGCCTAACTGCTGCTATTAGATTTTGGGTATTTACCTTTTTGCTTTTACCACCAAATACCTTATCTTTAAAATCCTCAAATCGATCTTCAAGAGGTGCAGCCACTTCATAGGCTTTAAGAATAGTTCCACTGCTGATCTTCGCTTGTGCGATAGAAATAGCATCTCTTCTACTTTTGGCTTTAATAAGCACCTTATCTCTTTTTCCCTTAGCTATAAAATTTACTTCAAAATAGTTCATTATGATTTTGCCACCCTATATACTTCTTCAACTGTTGTTCTTCC
>CAZYJF010000223.1:0-2663 GCA_964647715.1 uncultured Sulfurospirillum sp.
ATTAAAGGAGTCGAAATGTATGCAAGAAGGTATAATCCAATTTCAGAGATAGATCAGATGAGGAAGAGTTTTGAGACATTTAACTCTTTTTTGGATAGTTATGCTGGTGGAGTTGCTCGTGAGGGTGTGAGTAAGTTTGACTTTATACCAGCAATCAATACGAGAGAAGAAGATGATGCTTATTATATAGAGGTTGATCTTCCTGGTGTTGATAAGAAAGATATTGACATAGATATCCAAGATAATACTCTTGTCATCTCAGGTGAAAGAAAATTAAAAGATGAGTCAAAAGATGATGAATATTACAAGATAGAGTCTGTGTATGGTAAGTTTGAAAGAAGATTTACACTGCCAGAAGATGCTGATGTGGCAAAGATTGATGCGAAGAGTGTAGATGGTGTTTTAGAGGTTAAGATACCAAAGAAAAAGGTAGTAGTTGAAAAACCTAAAAAGATCAAAATAAAGTAATAGGAGGCTAGCTATGGAGATTGTAAAAAAGACAAAAGATATAGGAAGCGAGATAGAAAAGATTGGTGAGAATGTAATAGAAAAGGGTAAGGAGTTATTGCATAATGTTGCAAGTTTTCTACCGTTTGCAAATTTGGCTAGAAAAAAGAGTGGAGATTTTCATATAGAAGTTGATCTGCCTGGTGTAAAAAAGGAGGATATTGATCTAAAGATTGTTGATAATATCTTAACAGTAACTGCACAAAGAAAGTTCAAAAATGAACTAAAAAAGGATGATTATTACATCGTTGAAAGTGCTTATGGAAAGATCGAGAGAAGTTTTATCATTCCTGATGGTATAGATAGGGATAAGATAAAAGCAGAGTTTAAAAATGGAAGATTAGTTATTGATTTGGAAAAAGAGGAGTCATTAAAACCTAGATCGATATCAATCAAGTAGAGGTAATCTCTACTTGATCTTTTAGTGTAGTTTTCTCCACACAGATTGTTTCCATAGATACGCAAGAATTGAAAATATCACGAAATATAAGATAACTTTCCAACCAAGAGCATCTCTGTTTGGTTTTTTTGCATCACCTGTACTTGCTAGATACTCAACCACTTTTTCATAAGCCTCTTTAGTTAAACCAGTTCTTGGCATAGAAGTTCCTGGTAATTGAGATTGAGGATTCTCTACAAATGTTTCAAGATACTCCTCGCTTCTAGCTCTGATGATTTCAGATAGATCAGGTGGAAGTTTACCCATGTAGTTTGCAACAGCCATTTGCTCACTTGCAACTTTTTCATGAAATTTCAACAACTCTAGATCATGACCTGTTTTAATATCAGACTTTGTCTTAGGATAGAAACCAATTTGTGTCCATTTACCATATCTGTTTGCATGACATCTTCCACAAGCTTCTACATAAGCAGTAGTTGCAGTGATCTCGCCATTCTTTTTCTCTTTTAAGTAGGCAACAACATTGGCTATATCTTGATCAGTTGTAATCATCGAACTGATACTACCCATTGGGTGTTTTGAATAGTCTTGATACTTGTTATCAACATTTGATGCAAGAGCAGGATTTTTGATAAGAGCTATTAGGTAGTTTTTATCATAAAGAGATCCTGCATGATCTAAGCTTGGAGGTATAACACCACCCATATTGAGTCCACTTCCATTGTGACATCCAAGACACATAGCAAATGAAGCTTCTCCAGCTTGTGGATCACCATTTAGTGCAGCGATTTTTTTCACACTTGACCAAAACTCTTCTTTTTCTTTTACTTTTGCTTCTGCTTTTGAAGTGTCCTGTCCAGCTTCTTTAAGCTTTTCCACTTTCTCCTTTGCTTCTTCAACATCAGCTGTACCATCATATACAAAGTTATGACCCTCTACATGTTTATGCATAACTGAGTGTGCAAAAGGCTCGACTCCCCAGTAAGTCAAAAGAGTAAAGAAGACAACAACCGCTAGTATTTTAAGTTCTTTATTCATTTGTCATCCTTTAACTTTTTTTCAAACATTGTTATGATTGGTAGTAATACCCATAATGCGATAAAGACTATCGCCGCAACAAAACCAATCTTTGTATATATACCCATAGGAGGAACTTTACCCATCACAGTAAGAACAATCATATCTATCAAAAGTGCCCAAAACCAAAACTTAAAGATACCTCTTCTGTTTGCCGGAGCAACATTTGGACTTCTATCAAGGAATGGCAATAGCATAAAGATTACTTGAGCAAACATAAATGCTAAAAGACCTGGATCTTTAGGGAAAGGTCTAAGAATCTCATAACTCCATAGGAAGTACCACTCAGGATAGATGTGAGGAGGAGTCTTTAGTCCGTTTGCAGGATCAAAGTTTACTGGATCCATAGCAAATTCATAGTGATAGAAAACAAGATAGAAGTAGAAGATCATAAATACACCAACTACGAAGATATCTTTTGCCAAGAAATCCCACTTAAATCTGATAACTTTTGCATTTTTAGTATCACCGGCGAGATATTTTTTGCTTTCAGCTTCAAAGTCTATCTCTTCTCCATCTTGGTTGTTAACATGAGGGATTCTAAGAGCTCCAAAGTGTAGAACTATAAGACCTAAAATTGCCAAAGGAATGATCAATACATGGAGCGCAAAAAATCTAGTCAAAAATGCATCACCTGGTACATAATCACCTCTAATCCACTCAACAAGTCCAGGAGCAT
>CAZYJF010000224.1:0-2660 GCA_964647715.1 uncultured Sulfurospirillum sp.
TGAATCTTTGGGATAGGTTTTGGAAATATCGGACAGTTCTCTTTGGCATGGTCACAGACTGTAACTATTAGATTGAATTCTTCATCTATCACTTCGTCTAAATGCTTTGAGTAGTAGCCCTCATCCCAAATGCCATGCTCTGTTAGAATCTTTTTGGCATTTTCATTTACCTTGCCACTTGGTGCCACACCGCAACTTTGGGCTTCTACTCCCTCAAGTTTGGCATTGATCAAAGCTTCGGCGATGATACTTCGACAACTGTTTCCCGTGCACATCACAAGCACTCTTTTATTCACTATCACATCCTCTTTTTAATTTTGGTAAGTCCATATCAAGGTATGAAAGCTCTTTTAAAATATCACTTCTAAACTTATCCAACGGCTCTCTTATGCTGTAGTATGCCCATCTTCCAGATCTTTCGACCCTCAAGAAACCGGCATCTTTTAGTATCTTTAGGTGTCTTGAGATACGAGATTGGATCATATCAAAGGAGTTTTCAAGATCACAGACACAGACCTTGCCGTGCTGATCTATAAACCTTAAAATCCTAAGCCTTGTCTCATCATGTAAAGCACCGATGGTTTTTAAAAAAACTTCCATAAGAAAGATAGTAGCAAAAAAGATTTAATATATCAAGATATATTGATGTATTAAACTTGTTCAGGATAAAGAGGCTAAGATACTACTGATGAATAAGGAATATTTATGACTATAAGAGCAAAGATAAAAGAGCAGAAATCATCTTTTGAACAAATCAATTAAAAAGTAATTTTGATGAATATCACATTTTTTGATATCTTTTTAAACTACCTTTTTGAAGTTGTCGGTGGAGTTCTTATTTTTCTGGCGATTGGTCATATATTGTTCCAAAAACGCTCATCAACAAGTATAATTTCATGGTTATTGGCAATTATACTTTTGCCACATATCGCAGTTCCTCTTTATTTCTTTTTTGGCATACGAAAGAGAAAATCATCTCTTGATAAACGATTTATCAACTTTACAAGAAATGGCATTTACAATCGTTATGAAATAAATATACCAAAATTCCCCCTTGTTCGTTTGCTTGAAAAAGGTGGTATTCCATCTGCAACAACTCATAATGATTTTGAGCTTATTACTAGTGGTGTAAAAGCATATCAATATATGTTAGATGAAATTCAAAATGCCAAAGAGAGTATCGATATATGCACTTATGTGTTTAAATTTGACAATATGACTGCAAGTTTGCTTGATGCATTGACTAAAAAAGCAATAGATGGTGTCAGAGTGCGGATACTTATTGATTTGGTAGGATCAATGTCGACAGTTTTTCAGAGAAAACGTTTTTCTTCACTTATTGATGCCGGAGGAGAAGTTCTTTTTTTTCGCCCATTTACATTAAAACCATTCCAAAACTATATCAATCTTAGAAATCACAGAAAGATATATATATTTGACAGGCAACGAGTTTTAAGTGGTGGGATGAACCTTAGCAATGAATATATGGGTAAAGATGATAATAGTGAGCGTTGGGAGGATATCCTATTTCTTTTAAGAGGTCCTAGTGTTGATCACTTTTATACGATATTTCACAATGATTGGTGTGATGCTTTGGGGAAGGAGCTTGAGATAGAGTTCAATGAGAGTAAAGAGTATACTGGCAAAGATATCGTTCAAGTAATTCCATCAGGACCTGATATATCTGTAGATGCACTATATTTGTCATTGCTTAATCTAATTTGTATGGCTAAAGAGCGTATATGGATTGTTACACCTTATTTTGTGCCAAATGATACAATGATGGAAGCATTAATTGTAGCAGCAAATAAAAATATTGATGTGAAATTAATCACACCAAAAAGATCAAACCATATCATAGCTGATCTAGTAAGAACTCCTTATTTAAGAGAGTTAGAAGATGAAGGAGTAGATATACTACTTTATGAAGGAGAGATGCTTCATGCCAAAACAATTTTGTTTGATGAAGATGTAGGTATGGTAGGTTCTGCAAACTTTGATAACAGGAGTCTGTTTTTAAATTATGAAGTGGTTAGTTTTATCTATTCAAACAGCCAGATAGAGGCTTTGGAGTTTTGGATCAAAGGTTTGATGAGACATTGTTCAAAAGAGATTAAAAAACCGTCAAAATTAAGAGAAGCAGCTGAAAACATCATGAAAGTCTTTTCAGCAGTAATCTAAAGATAGATTTATAGCTAGTGGAACAAATTATGCTCTTTAATTTAGTAACTAAATATAAGGTCAAATATTTATGTCAAAATTTACTGCTTTTATACTATTTAACATCATCGTATATGTGGTCTATTTTCTAATAGATAAACTATTTACACAGCTGAACTGGTACTCAAATCCAAAGTTGGGTGAAGATATTATGGTAATGCCAACCAACACAGATATATGGTTGATCTTCACTAATATTATTCTCTCTTCTGTGATAGCTTATTTTCTTCTGCACAAAGTCAAAAAGATGATTAGCTTGTAATCGTAGTCTTTTATACTATTTTTTTTATAAATTTTATGCTATCTTGTGCAAATGAATATCAAAAAATATATAAGTTTTATTAATAGATTTAGATGGTTTATCGCTATTGGTTTTCCTCTTCTGGTCTTGTTGCTTTCAATGGGTTTGAAAAATCTTGAGTTTGATGGAAGTTATCGTA
>CAZYJF010000225.1:0-2642 GCA_964647715.1 uncultured Sulfurospirillum sp.
TGTGTCCTCCAACAAAATGGATACGAGTGGGTAAATTTGCTCACTTTCAAAAGTGACTTCCCAAGAAGCTCCAAGATAGGCTCATTGGCTTTAAAGATATGCATACCGACATACTCATCAGGAAGAAGTTTCTCTCTTTTTAGAGTCTCATCATACAATCCCCTATCATCTACAGGCATCAAGACCTCAAGATCATACTTCAAGCCCACACGATAATCATCCTCTCCATGCCCAGGAGCTGTATGAACACACCCACTTCCGCCATCCATCAAGACATGATCTCCCAAAACGATGGTTGATCTTCTTCCATTTAGAGGATTAATAGCATGTAGATTTTCAAGCAGTGATCCTTTGAAAGTTTTTACAATCTCACCCTTTATCACCTCTTCATCTTTTAATGCTTCAAATCTCTTCTTTGCCACTATAAACCCGTCACTGCTTAGGACATAATCCTCTTCAGGATTCAAAGAGATTCCACTGTTTGCAGGAAGTGTCCAAGGGGTAGTAGTCCAGATGATGATAGCCCCATCTTCTCCAAGAGCCTCTTTGGCTTTAGAATCTAGCTTAAAAGCCACATAGATTGAGTAATCCTCTTTATCCTCATACTCCACCTCAGCCTCTGCTAGAGCCGATTGGGCTGCCCAAGACCAGTAAACTGGTTTGCTTCTTTCAAGCAAAAGACCACGATTTGCTATATCACACAAAGTTCTATAGATATCTGCTTCAAAGTGGTTTTTTAGAGTAAGATAAGGATTTTTCCAATCAGCCACGACACCAAGAGACTTGAACTCCTCTCTTTGGATATCTACAAACTTTAGTGCATGTTCTCTACATAGTCTTCTGATAGTAGGAATTGGCAGATCTTTTTTCTTTTCACCAAGCTTCTTTTCTACTTGCTGCTCAATTAGTAGTCCGTGACAATCCCACCCGGGGGTAAATCTGACACTCTCACCAAAGAAGTAGTGAGACTTAACGACGATATCTTTTAGTATCTTGTTTAATGCATGACCGATGTGGATGTTTCCATTTGCATAAGGAGGTCCATCATGTAGTGTGAAGCTTTTCTTTGCATCAGCTCTTTTTGACTTCATCTTCTCATATACATCTTTTTGCTCAAACCACTCTTTGTATCTTTTTGGCTCATTTTGCGGTAGATTTCCTCTCATAGGAAAGTTGCTTTTTGGAAGTAGCAGTGTATCTTTGTAGTCCATATTACCTCTTTTTGTAAAATTGACGCGATCTTATCTAAAAGCCACTTATAGGGTGGTATGATCTTGAGTTTTATCCAAGCAAAATGGCTAGAGATTTACTCTTAAGCTATTAAATAAAACTATGTTAAAATAGGCAAAATATCAAGTGAAAAAGGATAAAAATATGATGAAAATTATTAAATTTACAGGGGCAGTTTTGCTATCTTTTTCATTTGTGGCCTGTACACAAGCTACAAAAGAGCAAAGTATCGCTAAACAAAAAGTTATCAAAAAAGTAGAAAAAGTAGAAACAGTTGATTCTACAAACCAAAGCCTAAGATTTGATACACCACCTCCAAGTGTCAAATCAGAGAGCATCATAAATATCACACCAGTCTCACAAAAAGATTTGAATGATTTTGAGAATGAGAGTGAGTTTGATAGACAAAAAAGATTAAACAGAGCGAAGGTTAAATAAAAACCCATGTCAAAAGCACTAGTAGTCGTAGGTGATTCCATAAAGCATGACACTATCTTTATGGATTATATCCAAAGAAGTGTAGAGTATAAGATAGGCTATATAGATAATATATTTCATCTAGATAAGAATGATAATGATCTATTTCTAATCATACAAGATATCATAGCTACTCACAAGATAGTAGTGATGGCTTCAAAAAGTGCCTACTCTTTACTAGGTAAGATACTATCTACTATCACAAATGACAATATGATCTTAAAAGATGATAAACTAGTTTTAGGTAGATCAGAGCTTTATGATGAGGATAGCTATCTAATAAACCACAACGGTACTATGATAAATGTCATAAAGGTACATGAGGGTAAAAGCATAGCCAAGATACTCATAGACAATCGCCAAGAAGTTTTATCTTTCTATCTATTTGATGCCAAAGCGGCAAAATATACAGAACTCTTAAAGAGCCTCAGCTCCCAATATAGTGTCAATTTCGTAAAATCTGAGATCATCGAAGGCTTGGAGTTTGTTGTATGTGAAGGATTTTTGTTAGATCAGAAGGAGGCATTTGTCAAAGCTTTGGCATTTGGCTTTAACGGAAAAGTTCTTTTTGGGGATGATCTATCTGAAATCTTGGCAAAGAAGTTGATCGAGAGTGGCAAAAAGATAACTATGATGGAGAGTTGCACAGGAGGACTTGTAGCTAGTGAACTGACCAAGCATAGTGGAGTATCTTCTATATTTGATGGAAGCATTGTAAGCTACTCAAATGAAGTCAAAGCCAGAATGGGTGTCAGTGAGGAGATACTCAAACAGTATGGGGCAGTGAGTCTTCAAACCCTACATGAGATGCTAGAAGCTTCTTTGAAAACTTTTGGTGCAGATATGAGTATAGCTATAAGTGGCATAGCTGGACCAACTGGTGGGACTGAAGAAAAACCTGTAGGAACTGTCTATGTAGGAGCAAAAAGTAAGAG
>CAZYJF010000226.1:0-2628 GCA_964647715.1 uncultured Sulfurospirillum sp.
ATTCCTTTTGCAGCAGCTAGATGGTGTGGAGGAGCAGGAATCGATAAACTAAAAGTATGTTCAGACTTTAGAAACAAAGAGTTTGGAAATGCTTATGGTGTATTACTAAAAGATGGACCACTTGCAGGTGTTCTTGCTAGAGTTATCTTTGTAGTAGGAAAAGATGGAAAAGTAACTTATAAGCAAGTTGTTCCTGAGATCACTCAAGAGCCAAACTACGAAGAGGCTATTGCAGCAGCAAAAGCAGCTGTTTAATAAACTTAATTAAGATAAAATTTATCTCTTTTTAGATACAATTCTTTTGTGTCGGATAAATTTTATCCACACTGCTATATGGATTGAGGGGAATTGGCACCTTTTGGTGCCAATCATTTTCTTTTGCCATATCTTATGTAACTTAGATCAGAGATCAACCTTCTTTTTGACAAAGCTCCTGTATAAACCTTTTGAAATTTACCACTTCTGTCAAACAAAAAAGTCTTTGGAATTTCACCCTTCCAACCAAGATGCTCTCGCATAAAGCTAATTAGATCCATAGAATAACTAAAGTTCACCACAGGATAATTTAACCCCATCTCTTTGGCAAACTCTTGAAGCCTCCTATCACTCACGCTATCTTCTGTCTGAATACCAAGCACTATCAAATCACGAGTCTCTTTATGAATCTTTTTAAGTTCTGGCATCTCAGCATTGCAAGCAGGGCAGTGAGTACCGAAAAATACAAGCAACAAAGCCTTATGCTTCCATCTGTTTGTAACCTTTAGACCATCGTTGTCTATCCTCATCTTTAGTTTCTTCCCTTTTGCAGTCTCCATATCTATGTGAATAGGCTCAAAGGCAGATAAAGAGGCTTGAAGCAAAATAACTGATAATATAAATTTTTTGAGCATATAAATCCTTAATAAAATCTAGTATCCATATGATATAATTTTACAAATTAAAAAGGAAATTTTGTGAAATTAACTCACTTAGATGAAAATGACAGACCAAAGATGGTCGATGTCTCAGACAAAGACGATACCACTAGAGTAGCCGTAGCAAGTGGAGAAATCAGCATGAGCAAAGAGGCATATGATCTAATAGTCTCAAACCAAAACAAAAAAGGTCCAGTCCTTCAAACGGCAATCATAGCAGCTATCATGGGAGCAAAACAGACAAGCAATCTCATACCTATGTGCCACCCTTTGATGCTTAGTTCCATCAAGTGTGATGTTGAACACTTGCCCAATCTTCCTGGGTTTAAGCTAGAAGTGAGAGCGAAACTCACAGGAAAAACAGGAGTTGAGATGGAGGCACTTACAGGAGTAAGCATAGGACTCTTGACTATTTACGATATGGTAAAAGCAGTCGATAAATCTATGGAGATTTCACAGGTTAGATTACTAAAAAAAAGCGGGGGGAAAAGCGGAGATTATGTTAGAGGGTAAAAAACTAGAACTAGAATATCCATGCAATTGGGACTATAAGGTGATCATTAACTCAAGATGTAAGATAGAAAATGTTGTCAAAAATGTAGTAGGGGATAGAACCTATAAGATAGGCATTCCAAAACACAGCAAAGACAAAAACTATACTAGTTATAAAGTTTCGATGCTAGTTCACAGCGATGAAGATAGAACAGCTTTGTTTGAAGAGTTTAGAAAAGAAGACTGTGTTAAAATAGTACTTTAAAAGGCACTTATTTCTCTTTATAACCAAGGCTTACACCAAAGTTTAGAGTGATGAGATATTTTGTATCGTATCCATCATCTCTGCTTTTTCTTAACTTGGGTACTATTTCAGCGAAAAACGATCTGTCAAATCGATGAAAATAACCAAGACTAAGTGCAGAATCATAATGCTGGAAATGCTCTTTTTCATTATAAGATGTAGTATAATCAATCCTGTAAAAAAGCCTGTTACGAATGTCAAATATCTGATGCAAAACCAGTGCATTTTTGAGGTAAAGTTCACTACTTCCTTTCCAGTATATCTTATTTCCTTGATCTACCCAAAAGTATTCTCCTAGTGGTCTTGAAAACGATATAGAACTTGAAGCAGACAGGTCGTTTCCATTGATGTAGTAGTAGAGCGAGTTGTTGATAGATGTCTCTAAAAAACTGCTACTTAGGTAGCTTCTATCAACTCCAAGCTTTAGATATGGACCAAAATGTGATGGGTTCAGTTTGAAGCTGAGTTTTCCATATGCAGATGATCTTTTCTCCTTGTATAGGTAGTATTTCAATCCCACATGGAGCTTTTTATCCTCTATGATATCATCGCTCAAACTTGTACTTTTTTGGTTATCTAGCTCCTCTTTGTCATTTTGACTAAATGTAAGCTCAGCCTTGTTTTTTAGCATAGGTAGTTTGAACTTTCCTCTAAGGTGAAGTGAAAAACTTGAATTATCTTTTAGTGAGAAGATCATATCTAGGCGACTTTTTCTGATCTTGGCATATGAGCTCTTGTTGATATCTTCATTTTCGTTAAATGCACTGTCTATATAGTATAAAAATCTATGAAATTTCTTTGTGGTATAAACTCTATATCTGTTTGCTTTGCACAATAGATCATCATCATTTGGCTTCGACTCGGCATATAAAATAGTACTTAGTATGATAATTAAAAATATTTTCATATAGTTTCCAT
>CAZYJF010000227.1:0-2611 GCA_964647715.1 uncultured Sulfurospirillum sp.
TATGATACTCTTGTCTTTGGGCTGACAGTACCTAGAGTTGAGATAGTAGATAGGATCTTTTTTTACGGGGATTTTGACTATCATACGACTGATACAAGAAATACTACGATCTATTTTAACAATATCGTAGCAAATTATGACTTTCCTATATTTGGCTCAGCAAATAATATGGCAAACAGAGTTCTTGATATGACTCCAATCGATGGAGATTTTGAAGGGCTTGGGATTGATCTAAACTTTGGTCTTGGATATGATCTAGTTAATAATAATAACTCATATTTTGCAGTAACTTTAAATTCTGGAGCCTCACTTCCTACGATTAGTGCAAAGAGTCTTGATGAAAAAACAGAATTTGCTTTCAAGATGATGAAGAAGTGGGATTTAGATCTTATGACTTATAAGATCGGCCCATCACTTAGGGGTAAGACTCAAATTGGTGATTATTTTGAGTTGTATTCTAGTTTTGGTTTTGGATTCCAAAAGGCTTATATCGAATCTGATCTGTTTAAGTCTAGTGTTGATAGCAAGGGTAGGTACTCCAATTTTGACATCGGTTTAAAGATCAATTCATCAAGATTACCAAAAGATCTCAAACTAACTTTCGGATATACCTATAAAAAGTGGAGTGTTGATAGGGTTGATGTAAATCTATATAATTTTTTCGAGTTTGATGTGATGAGACCGTTTGATATGGATCTAAGTAGCAAGTATGGGTATGTTGGAGTTGAGTATAGATTCTAATGCAAGACTTGGGTTTAAAGGAGGAGAGATGGAAGTAGCTAAGTTTAGTCGAATAGGATTTATCCTCTCAGCTGCAGGGGCGGCTGTGGGGCTTGGAAATATTTGGAAATTTCCATATATCACCGGAGTTTACGGTGGTGGGGCATTTGTGATGGTCTATCTTATTACTATCTTGTTTATCGGTGTTTCACTTTTGATAGCTGAGATGGCGATGGGTAAAAAGGGTGGTGCAGATGCTGTTAGTAACTTTGAGAAGGAGGCTCCAAAGCATAAGTGGGCTTGGGCGAAGGCTGGATATCTCTTTGTTATAGGTCTTATCATCATGACATTTTATTCGGTGGTGATAGGGTGGATCTTTTACTACCTATATCTGACGATTAGTGGTGGACTCCCTACAAATCTAAAAGATGCTCAAGATATTTTTAATCAGCTCTACTCAAATGCACCTTTGATTCAAACTATTGCTCACGCAATTTCAGTAGTGATAGTTGGAGCGATACTGGTTCGGGGAGTGAAGGGTGGAATCGAGAAGTTTAATATGATCTTAATGCCACTTCTTATCTTGATCTTGCTCTCTTTGATGATCTATGCTATGCAGTTTGGTGGATTTTCAAAGGCTTTGTCATTTATGTTTAATCCTGATTTTTCAAAGCTAAGTTCAGAGGCTATCATTCGAGCTGTTGGGCACTCCTTCTTTACTCTCTCCATAGGAATTGGTGCGATTATGGCATATTCGGCGGCACTTCCAAAGGATGCAAATATTTACAAAGCGGGACTTTGGGTGGCATTTTTGGATACGATTATAGCGATTATCGCTGGGATTGTGATCTTTAGCTTTTTGTTTGAGTTTGGAGGAGAACCGGCGAAGGGTCCAGGACTTGTATTTATGTCGCTTCCTGTTATCTTTGCCAAGCTTGGAGTTGTGGGGACTGTGATAGCACTTCTTTTTTTCTTGGGGATGGCATTTGCAGGACTTACTTCGGCTATCTCTTTGGTGGAGCCTACTGTGATGTATCTTGAGGATCGGTGGAACTGGAGTAAAAAAAGTGCTGTTTTTTGGAGTAGCTTTTTTTATTTTGTAGTTGGAATCTTGATGATACTCTCTACAAGTGATGGCTTTAAAGAGCATTTGATGATTGGTCAAAAGAGCCTTTTTGATGCAGTAGAGTTTGCAGTTGATTCATTTTTGATGCCTCTTGGTGGAATCTTGATAGCGATATTTGTCGGCTTTGTGATGAAAAAAGATGATATAGAAGCTATGTTAAAAAAGGATATGGGAGAGTTTGTCTTTGGGCTTTGGTATTTTTCGATACGATACATCGCTCCAATAGCTGTGCTGTTTTTGGCATATAATGCAATATTTTTAAAATAAGGCACTTTTTAACTGCCTTTTGTGTTTCACAAAAACTACACATTAGTCATTTAAGATGGGGTGTAGTCAAAACAAAGGATGATTTATGAAGAAAATTTTATTAATGATGTTAATGATTTTTATTACGATTGCAAATGCAAACAGCTATAAATATGCAGTAAAATATCACGGTGTCCAACTAGGAGAGATCAGTGATCTTAGCACCATAGATAAGCTTTATTTAAAGGCAAAAGTGACAAGTAGAGTGGCTAGATTTATGTTGGGAAAGGATTATTTGGTCTATTATGGTGGTGATAAGCCAAGTATCAGTGATGCTAAGTATAAAAAAGATAAGAAGATGATTCTTTATGCTTTTAAGACCTCTATCACCCAAAAACCAAAGTTTAAGAGATTTCCTATCAGTAGTGTCAAAGATATCACTTTAGAGTGTAAAAGTGCCAACGAGTGTAGATTTGAGTATCACAAAAATGGCAAAGTAAATGGAAAAGGTCAGATCAG
>CAZYJF010000228.1:0-2590 GCA_964647715.1 uncultured Sulfurospirillum sp.
ATGCTGGTGCGATTGTAAGTGGAAGTGCAGGAACTGCTAAAGAGAAAATGGATGCACTTGAAGCTGCTGGCGTTAAAGTGGTAGTAAGCCCTGCTGATATCGGTAAAGCAGTTGCCGAAGTTTTAGGTTAATTTAAAAAGGAGAAAAAATGGGAATAATGAAAGCCCCTGAAAATACCCCTGTATGGGTAGATGTGAATCGATGTAAAGCGTGTGATATATGTGTAGATGTGTGTCCTGCTGGTGTTTTGGCAATGGTGCCATCTGATACTACGATTTTGGGAGCTACAATTAGTGTGCAGTATCCTGATGATTGTATCGGTTGTAACGATTGTGAGCTAACTTGTCCTGATTTTGCTATCTATGTAGCAGATAGAAAAGAGATTAAGTTTGCAAAACTAAAAGATGAAGCTAAGCAAAGAGCTGAAGCTATAAAAAAGAATAACTATATGAAGCTAGAGGCTTAAGGAGAAAATATGGCAAGAGAAGTAATTTCAAGCGGAAACTCATTGTGTGCTTTAGCGGCATATGATGCTGGGTGTGAATTTTTTGGTGGATATCCTATTACTCCTTCGAGTGAAATCGCTCATGATTTGAGTAAATTGTTACCAAAAAAGGGATATAAATTTATTCAGATGGAAGATGAGATCGGTGGTATTTCAGCAGCTCTTGGAGCTTCAATGAGTGGTAAAAAGTCTATGACTGCAACTAGTGGTCCTGGGATTAGTCTAAAAGCTGAGCAGATAGGTCTAGGATTTATTGCTGAAGTACCATTGGTAATAGCAAATGTTATGAGGGGAGGTCCTTCAACTGGTCTTCCAACTCGTGTATCACAAGCAGATATCGGTCAAGCAAAATATCCAACTCATGGAGATTATGCTTCTATTACTTTGTGTGCAGGTAGTTTGGAGGAGTGTTATACTGAAACTATTAGAGCTTTTAACTTGGCTGAAAAGTATATGACTCCTGTTTTTGTTCTTTTGGATGAGACAGTAGGGCATATGCATGGAAAAGCAGTATTACCTGATTTGGAAGAGGTAGAGAAGAAAATTGTAAATAGAGATGAATTTAGTGGTGATCCAAAAGATTATAAGCCTTATGAAGCAGAGATGAATAAACCAGCAGTTTTAAATCCTATGTTTAAAGGATATAGATATCATATCACTGGTCTTCATCATGGACCTACAGGATTCCCAACTGAAGATAAAGATATCTGTGCTTTTAATATCAAAAGATTGGTTGGAAAAATTCAAGATGTAGATAAGCTTGATGATGAACCTGATTATGAAGAGTTTATGCTTGATGATGCGGAGGTTTGTATCATCGCTTATGGTTCGATTTCAAGAGGTGCAAAAGAGGCGGTTGTAAAACTAAGAGAAGATGGTATTAAAGCTGGACTGTTTAGACCAATTATGCTTTGGCCAAGTCCTGCTAAGAAAATTGAAGAGATTGGTAAGAAGTTTGATAAAATATTTATCACTGAACTTAACCAAGTTGGTCAATACACTGAAGAGATTGAGAGAATTACAGGTAGAAAAGATTTTGCAACACTAAGAACTGCAAACGGAAGACCGATTCCACCTATGGATATGGTAGCAAAAGTAAAGGAGATGTTCTAATGGCTTTTAATTATGATGAGTATTTAAGAACGGATAAGATGCCAACACTTTGGTGTTGGGGATGTGGTGATGGAGTTATTTTAAAGGCGTTTATCAGAGCAGTTGATAAACTTGGATGGAATATGGATGATGTTTGTGTGGTTTCAGGTATTGGATGTAGTGGAAGATTTTCTTCATATATAAACTGCAACACTGTTCACACAACTCACGGTAGAACTGTAGCTTATGCAACAGGAATCAAATTGGCAAATCCAGAGAAACATGTTGTTGTAGTTGCAGGTGATGGAGATGGTTTGGCAATCGGTGGTAACCATACGATTCACGGATGTAGAAGAAATATTGATTTAAACTTTATATTGATTAATAACTTTATCTATGGTTTGACTAACTCTCAAACTTCTCCTACAACTCCTCAAGGTATGTGGACAGTAACTCAACAGTATGGAAATATCGATCCTACATTTGATGCTTGTAAATTGGCTGAGGGTTCAGGAGCTACTTTTATAGCAAGAGAGGCTGTAAGTGATCCAAAAAGACTTGAGAAGATGTTTGTAAAAGGTTTTCAACATAAAGGATTTAGTTTCTTTGATGTCTTTTCAAACTGCCATATCAACCTTGGTAGAAAGAATAAAATGGGAAGTGCTATGGAGAACCTTGAGTGGATCGATAATATTAGCGTTGGTAAGAAGAAATATGATGCTATGAGTGAAGAGGAGAGAAAAGGTCTCTTCCCAACTGGTGTATTGGTAGAAAAAGAGCAACCTGAGTACTGTGAGCTATATGATAGAGTAATCAAAGCAGCTCAAGGTGGAGAGAAGATCACTAGAAAGGATTTTGAATGAGACAGCAACTTAGATTTACCGGAGTAGGCGGGCAGGGTGTATTGCTTGCTGGTGAGATTTTAGCGGCAGCTAAGATCAATGATGGAGGATATGGAGTAAAAGCTGCAACTTATACTTCTCAAGTAAGAGG
>CAZYJF010000229.1:0-2576 GCA_964647715.1 uncultured Sulfurospirillum sp.
AAATCTTTTGATCTATATTGTCTATATTTACTCTATAAACTCACCATATATTTGAAAATATTTTGATTCTTTTTTTCTCTTTGAGTTTTGAATACCCTGATAACCTTTTGAGTCTTTTGAATGAGTTGAAGCTGTTGAACCATTTGATACTTTTTGTGATATCTGTTTAGGTTTATTCATAGGGAGAGTTGGATATTTTGACTTATTCTTAGTTTTATTTTTTATAAGTCCAAATTTCATAGTTAGTCCTAAAGATAACGTATCTATCTTGATAGCATATTTGCCGTCATCTTTTGTAGTTGATTTGTCAATGTAACGGATATAATCAGCATATAAAAAAAGATTGTTTTGATTTACACCATACTCCAAACCACCACCATAAGAGAAGTCATCTTGAATGGTCGTATCTTTGTCGGAATGGGTTTTACTCTTTTTTGATAGTATGTTTCTTGTGTATCCGTAGAGTCCATAGAGATTTATTCTTGAGTATAGGTCTATATTTGGTTTTAAAAAAATACCATAGCTTATTATGTGTTCTAATCTTTTCCCACCACTCGCAAAAAACTCTCCTCTAGCTTCAATCCCTAGAAAATTAAACAGCTCATAGCCGTATCTAATTGTTATCTCATTGTCACTCTCTTTTGGGATGGTGTATGAGTTTGACTTACTTTTACCAAAACCTATACTGATGTAGTTGTTTGGTTGTGCGAAAATCAAGGTTGATGTGATTAGGATAGCTGTTAAAACTCTATTCATCTATGATCTCCGCTTCTCCTTGAACTACACATACAAATTTATCACCGTTTGGATAGTGCCAAATTCTAAGGACTGTGTTATTCATCCTCTTAGCAATTTTTGTCCCATTTTTTATTTTCTTTGCATTTGTAGTGCTTTTTTGATCTCCGTTACAGACTGGGAGTTTTTGTGAATTGGTTTGGTTTTGATCTTGGTCTATGCCCCATTTTTGACTAGAGCCACAAGAGCTAAACATAAAAATTACTAAAGAAAAAATAATTATTCGTATCAAAGCTTATCTCCTATGACAAGATCTTTTGTCATATTGAGATCGATTACTATGACATCTTGTTTCTCTTTCTTGATGATCTTTGCAGATGATTGTCCATCAAAACTATCCCAGCCCATAAGTGTAGGATCATCCTTACATCCTCTAAAGCCAGTTGTTAGATAACCTTTTGCATCTATGTGTATGTAGGCTTTGATATTTGCACACTCATTTGTGGTACTTTCATACTCAAAGGAGATGATTTTTTTGTCAGGATCTATCTTTTTTGTCAGTTTTATATCTTCATCAAAACTAAATTCGATAGGTTTTTGTTCATAAAAAAGTTGATATTTTTTATCATTATCACACTCTAGTTTTTCAAACCACTCATGACCACTGCCGATGTTTTGACAATTTGATTGCTTTTGAAACCACATGAAATTGTTTCCGTTATCATATGAGTTTGGGGGATTGATAGCTGTGGCTCTTCCTATGATCTTGCTATCTTGGATATCTAAGTTGTTAGTTTTTATCTCATCGACTGTGGCTAGGTTGATGATAGATTGGGTCATCTCTTTTGAGGATGTAATTGTGCTATCTTCTATCCAAAATCTATGAGTGATCTCTTGAGTTTGATTTGATTCAAAGATTATTTCTTTGGAAAGGGTGACAAAATCATAAAACTTGCTCACTCCAAAGACTCGACTTTCTTGATCTGAGATAAATTTTACAGTCGAAGTAGATGGGGTAAATTCTCCGTGATTTATCCAATCTTTTTGTATCGATATGATTGATGCAAAACCTGCTAGAAGCTTGCCATTTTCAATCTCTAGAGTATCAAATACCACCTCTTCCCCCTGATCTAAAGAGAATTCTTCTTCATCTTCAATGAGAAAATTTGCACAAAGTAAGATCGGCATAAAAACAATCAAAAACAATCTTCTCATCGATACCTCTATATTTATTCTTGTAGGTACGAATCGACATCTTTATAGGATAGTTGATTTGGTAGTTTAGATAGTTTCATTTGTAGATCAAGGGTGATAAAGATGTGAATAATTGTAACTATAAAGTTTTTTTGCGGATTGTCGATCTAAATTTATAAATAGGTTAAGAGGCTCCGTTTTGATAAAAAAGATTTTTTTGTTTTACCTTGCATTGGTTTCTACACTCTTTGGAGCATCTACAAATAGGGATCTTACTCTAAAGAGTGGTAAAGGGGTGATCTTTAATAATACTAGCGATAGTTATTTTACAAAGATCAATGCTTCAGATGAACAAGGTGAAGATATAATCTTGACACTTCCGTCAGTAGCACCAAAAGATGGGCAGATATTAGCAGTAGATGCAAGTGGTAAGCTCTCTTGGGTAGATAGAGTAATAGCAAAAGCAGATAAAAGCATCCAAAAAGTAGATAAATTTGTTCTTGAGGGTGCTAAGATCAAGCTATCTTTAGAGGGTGATGGGCTTAGTGACTATGAGGTCGATCTATCTTCATACTTGAGAAAATCTGATGTGCTAGATACTTTAAATTCCCCTAGTATCGATAAAGCCCTCTCTGCAAATCAAGGTA
>CAZYJF010000230.1:0-2524 GCA_964647715.1 uncultured Sulfurospirillum sp.
TACAAAAGAGTTCTATTGAGATTGTATTTGAGGGGGATAGAAGTGGGATTAGGGAATTTTTAATCTCTTAGTTCAGTCAAGAAATGAGTTATAATATATTTAAACTAATAAACTAAAACATTTCTATTCAAACTATGCCAAAAGAAGACTCATCATCCTAAAAACCATGCTTAAGAACATAATAAACTTTATTAAAAATATTTCTTAAATATCCGATATATAATTCAAATATTTAATATAGGAGAAATATATGGTATCTGAGATCCAAAAACCTACTCTCATCTCATCTCTACAAACAAATGGCTGGGCTAAGAGTGTAGCAAGATTTAAGCATGCTAACTACCTTTTTATAGCAGATAGATGGGCTGGAGTTAGCTTGGTAGATATCAATGATATAAACTCTCCTAAAATTGTAGATACTATCACTTTAAGTGGCTGGTCTGAAGATGTCACTATTGATAAAGAGTATCTTTATGTATCGAACAAACAATCAGGTGTCAATATTATATGGATCAAAAATCCACTAAAATTTAAAATCATAACTACTATCACTGATCTAAGCGATGCAAGATCAACTCATATTTATAACGAAAAACTATATGTGTGTGATGGAGTAGCAGGTGTTGTGATCTTTGATATAAGCGATATTGAAAATATAAAAAAACTTACATCACTAAACATCAATGCCGAAGCAGTTTCATTAACTACTTTGGATAATATAATCTATGTCGCAACAAGAGATAAAGGTTTAAAAATCTTTGATATTAGTGATTTGGATGATCCGCAAGAGATAGAACATGCTCTGCCCTATCAAAACACAGAAGCGGTCAAGCTCTCTTATGATAGAAAAAAGTTCTTTATCGCAGCAGGTAATGACGGATTTTGCACTTTAAAATGTACTGATCCGAAAAATCCTTCACTCATCTCAAAGTTTGAAGCTACTGACTACACAAGCGATTTTCAACTAAGTGATGATGAGACTCTCTCTTACATCTGTGACAGAAAAGGAGGGATTAGAGTTGTAGATATTTCAAAACCATTTAAGCCTATCCTAAAAGAGAGTTTAAATGAATCCAAATCTGCTGAGAGTATCGCAATCTCCCTATCTAAACAGTATATTTATATTGCAGATGGAGCAACGGGTCTCCTCACATATGAGTTGCCAAAAATCGAAGTTCAAGATAGCAATCCTCTACAAAAAGAGAAAGAAAAAGAGATCATCGTAAAATCATCTATTAAAGAGAGTGTAAAAGATAGACAAAAAGACTCAATATCTATAGCTCCTCCACCACCAAAAGTTATATCACATCTTCAAACACCATCTTTAGCTAGATCAATCACACTCTTTAATGATCACAAAATTGCTTTTATATCAAACTCCGGGGGAGGTGTAATGATAGTCGATATCAGTGATCTTTCTAATCTAAAATCAATCTCCACACTCAGCACAAATGACTATGCTTATAATATTATACTTTCAAAAGATCAGCATTTAGGATTTGTATGTGATAGAAACAATGGTTTTTTGATAGCCAACCTAAATGAACTTGCAAACCCATCGATAATATCATCGCTAAAACTTCCTGATTTTGCACTCTCTTGCGATCTTAACAAAGATGAAACGATAGCTTTTATAGCAACTTATAATCAAGGTATTCAAATTGTAGATATTAAAGATAAAACAGCTCCAAAGATCATATCTTCAATACCAACAAAAGGGCTTACTTATGATCTAAAGGTAGATGAGCAAAAATCACTTATATATATTGCCGACGGATATGGTGGTTTACTTGTAAAATCTATCGACTATACAAACTTTGATATAAAAGATCTATCATCCATTCACCATATAGGAACACCCAAAAAACTTCTTCTATCAAGTGATAAGTCAAAACTTCACATAGCTGCAAGTGATGGAGGGTATTATATCTTTGATATAAGTGATCCAAAAGAGTTAAAAATGATTTCAAATCTAAAAACTCCCGGACTTGCAGAATCCATAACTCTTTCACAAGATGAGAAAAAAGCTTTCATTGCTGATGGTCAAAAGGGAATGCAGATAGTTGATATTAGTGATCTTACCAATCCTCAGATAATGGCAGTTGCCAACAGTGACAACGCCCTTGATATAGCCTTGACAACAGATGGCAAAAATGCTCTTGTTTGTGATGGAGATAGCGGTTTAGTGGTAGTGGATATTAGCGACTATGTATAGGGCAGCTCTAAAAACTCTGATGGTTCATAACATTACAAGCTTTGTTGCAGTATTGATAATAATATTCATTTACTAACAACATTACCTTTCGTACAATGTTTTACTACCATTAACATTCGTTTTTTTCTAATACCAATCAACAATCTTTAAGTCATCTACTCTTTCAAATTCTTTGGTATTGTTAGTAACCAAAGTTAAATTGTTAGCATTTGCACAACCAGCAATCAAAATATCCATAGGTCCAATTGGAGTTCCAAGTTTTTCTAAAGTAGCACAAATTTTTGCAGACTCTTTTGCCTCCTTTTTACA
>CAZYJF010000231.1:0-2505 GCA_964647715.1 uncultured Sulfurospirillum sp.
AACAGTTATGCCTTGCAAGATTCTTTAAATATCTTAATCTCAAGTTACTACCTTGAGGACTTACTCACCTCAAAAGGAAAAGAGCAGTTTAAAAAAGATTTTATAAACTACCTATCAAACAGATATAAAGTTCAAGTAAACAATATATACATCATAAAACTCACCAGAATCAAAGGAATAGACGATATCGATGAACTAATCCAAAGATTAAAAAGTGAGGGCTTTTTAAAAAACAAACAAGATATAAAAAAAGTTTTCGATAATATCCAGTAAACTTTTTAAATATATCCCTAGTATGGATAACTACTATATCCATCCACTGCTATCTCTCTCTTATCCAAATAATCCCCAGCACTTTTGCTAGGAAGTATAAAACCACTATCATCATCCTCTACAAAGAAAACTTTTTTAACTACTTCAAATCCATAACTCTCAACTTGCTTTGAAGCTCTATTTGAATAAGTTTGACCATACATATCAAAGAAACTTCTATAATCAAGCCCTGTTGCCCATGATAAAGATATGAGTAGCCAATCATTACTATCTATCTTTTCTACCTCATCTTTACTATAATCACTAAATCCAAGCTTCCCCTTAGCACTCTCCCAATCCTTCTTGGCATCTTTTTCCAAAAATCTCTCTAAAATATGCAATCTTCCAAGCAAATGAAATCCATTCTCTAGTGAGTAATCTCCTTTTGCATACTTTTGTGCATACATCATAGCTTCTATATTAAAGAGTGATTGCCCACTATAATTTGAGCTATCCCAATATGATTGCATACAGCTTTTTTTATCTTGCTCATCCACACAATTTTGAAGGCTCTCATACTGCTTTTTAAAGACCCTCTTAGAGATATGTACATTTCTTATGTAATATTTCTCATCCAAGCCATTAGCTTCTACATATTGGTTATATCTTATTTGGGTATAGTAGGCATAATAGTTCGTACTAGAGTGAAGCTCCCACCCTTTCAACCTAAAGAGTGCTTTCTCTAGTGAGTGTCCAACTTCATGAATATCTCCATGCGAGATAGGATCAAACGACCAATATGCATCATAAGGATTTCCAGAACAGCCAGACCCACATGAAGCTTGATCAGCATTCATATGCTTTACAAAATCTGCATTATAGATAGGAATATCTTTTAGAGTTGCATATTTTACGATATCATCCTCCACTCTAATTCCAGGTCCCTTGTATCCGGCAAGTGACATAACATAACTACTAGCATAAGTTTTAGTAGCCTCTGCAAGAGCTGAAGCACTTCCCCATCTTATGTTATTGATAGATTCTAAGATCTTCTCTCTTTTTGAGTGAACTTCAAAAGAACTTGTGATGATCTCAGCCCAATCATATCTGTTTTCTTCAAGTGCTTTAGCAAAGTTATTATCTTTATTATGATCTGTATCAAACTCACTCCAGATGGGATGAAGACCAACATTTTCTATCTTAAATGAAACCTTAGCACCATTTTGGCTAAACTCCATCTCCAAAGGCCCTCCATAAGGTGAAGTCATATATATAGTCTCATTGGGTTTTATCTCTATATGAGTAGATTGTAAATATTTAGGTCTTTTATAACCATCTTTTTGAAATTGATGTGTGGCACCACTTCGTAAAGTATTGATAAATATTTTTGAGATGACAGTACTGTTCTGATCTAATCTTGTGATCTTTACAGTTTTATTTGGCAGTACATAAACTCCTAATGCTCTAAAAGGTTTTTTTGAAGTCAATTCAACTAATTTTGTTACAGGGGTAATATCTGAAAAATCACTACGACTAAAATTTCCCATATCCAATTGAACAGGATTAATACTCCTATAGTTATATACACTAAAATCAGCATAAAATGACTTCATAAATTCATTATCATCACTACTTAGCTTATCCATAGGAAAAACTACACTCTGCCTAAACTTATCTCCCAGCAGTACCAAGAGTTTATAAAGTCGATAATCTTTAGTTCTGAAAATATCTATTTTATGACTATCCAAGTTAGACAAATAATTCTTGATTCTTTTTGCTCCATCAAAAAACTCACTATTTAATCCATCAACTTCACTACACTCATCACCATTTTCATCCTTCATCCCCTTACTATTTACACATCTACTCCAATCAAATGCAAAGTCACCCTTTTGAAAGTGTTCTAACAATCTTTCCATTGACTCATACCCTTGATTCTCAAACCAAGTTCTTTGCATCTGCTTTGCACTCTCCCAAGAAGCAAAATCTCTAGCCCAAAAATTTCCCCCATGTGGAAATTCTATCCCAAATAAAGAGCCAAAAGTATCAGAAAAGCTATTAGTTCCCCAAGTATCATGAAGATATAAAATAGGAGTTGATTCTTCTGTGACTTCTTCTATAACATTTTTAAAAAGCTGTGCATCCTCATCATCTGCTTGATGACCTAAGATGATAAGATCAGTGCCTTTATAACAACTCTCCAAGCTATCCCTATCATCACACTCTTTTATCTTCCATTTAGGGTAATTATCT
>CAZYJF010000232.1:0-2484 GCA_964647715.1 uncultured Sulfurospirillum sp.
ATTTCTATGGAAAAGAGTATCAAACTAAAAAGGGTCGAATCTATACTAAAAGAGCTTATACCAGAAGCTCTTGCCTCACTAAGTGATCCTACGATTAACAATCTCCAAGTCTTAGAGGTATCTTGCTCTAGAGGAAAATACGATGCAGAGGTTTTTTTAGATCCATCATTCACAAATGAGCAGGAGCAAAAAGAGGCTATAAAGCAACTAAAAAAAGCAAGCTCTTACATCGAAAATTTTTGTAAACAGGCTGAAGGCTGGTATAGATCTCCAAAAATGAGATTTTATTTCGATCACTCTTTAGAAAAACAGAACAAAATGGATGATCTATTTGAAATAATCAGTAAGGAGTTGCATAAAGATGATAGAGAGTGATACACTAAAAAAAGTTATAGAAGATTGTGGAGTCAATCTTTACGATACTGAGATAGTAAATGAAAACGATGAAAAAATTGTAAGAGTATATATCGTAAAAAAAGAGGGTATCACACTTGAAGATTGCACTAAAGTATCACAGATCATCTCTCCCCTACTTGATCTAGAACCTCCAGTATCTGGTGAATATAGATTAGAAGTTAGTTCTCCAGGAATTGAGAGAAAACTCACAAAGTTAGATCACCTTAAACTCTCAGTTGGCGACCTTATCAAAGCCACAATCAAAGAAGGTGATAAAAGTATAAAAATAAAAGGTGAACTTTTAAGTGTCGATGGTGATAAGATCAAAGTATTTGATAAAAATACAAAAGAGACAAAAGAGTTCTCATATAGTGATCTTATAAAAGCCAAAACTTATTATCAATGGAAATAGATCACAACTTTTATATGAATTTAGCCTTAAATGAGGCTTGGAAATATCAAATCTTAACATATCCAAATCCGGCAGTAGGAGCATTGATCTTAGATCCTCATGGAAAGATATTATCTATAGAAGCTCACAAAAAAAGCGGTCTCTCACATGCAGAATTAAATGCTGTAATATCTGCTCTAAAAGATAAAAAAATCGACTCATTCGATAATCCAATGCAAAAATATGACTATATAGTAAAAAATTACGAAAACTACTTCAAAGATCACAGCATTTACACAACACTTGAACCATGCAATCACTTTGGAAAAACTCCACCTTGTTCACTACTGATTCAAAAGTTAGGTTTTTCAAAAGTCATAATAGGCTCATATGATCTAAGCTCGGAAGCAAGTGGAGGCATAAATAGGCTCATTGATAGTGGAATTGAAGTAATTCATGGTGTTTTAAAAGAAGAAACGACAAAACTGATAGAGCCATTTTTAAAATATCAGTCAAATAAACCATTTGTATTTTTAAAAATAGCAACAACCCTAAATGGAGTCTATGATGGAGGTTTGATAAGCTCTCAAGACTCTTTAAAACTGGTACACAAAATCAGAGATAAGATTGATCTTCTTGTGATTGGTGGTGAAACAGTAAGGCATGACAGACCCACATTAGATGCTAGATTTGTTGATGGAAAAGCTCCTGATGTTTTAATCTACTCAAAGCAAAAAAACTTTGATCTAAGTATCCCCCTTTTTAATGTAAAAAACAGAAAAGTCTATATAGAGGATAATTTTGATAGAATCTTCTCATATAAATTAGTGATGATTGAGGGTGGAAATTCCATCGCAAAGAGTTTGAAAGATATCATTGATTGGTATTTGATTATAAGATCATCAAAATCAAAATCTGGAAAAGTTTTCAATTTAGATACTACACTAGATAGGATCTACTGTAAAAAAAATAAATTTGATACCATATCTTGGTATAAGGAGTTAAAAGATGAAAACATTATTGATAATTAGTCTAATCTTATTCATAAACAGCGGTTGTGCATTTCGATCTCTTGGAGATACAATTGAGGGTATATATACTGATGAAATTGTCGTAAAGCCAAGTAAAAGCAACTACAAAACTGCACCAAATAGTAGTTCAAAACCGATTTTAAGAGATAAAGATGATGAGATAAAATCACCACAAGATTTAGCAAAATTGCAAAGTGAGATATATAATACAAAAGGCTATATAAAAAGTGTAAGTTTTGATCCTGATAATCAACTATACCTATATAACTTTCAAACTGTACCTGATGAAAAAGAGTTGGTATTTTTCTACGATAAGAAACTTCCCTACAAAAATGATGAACTAATAGAGCTAAGTATTAAAGATAATTTTTTACAAACTGTTAAGTATAAATCAAAAATACCAAGATACGAGGAGCCATCACTCTCCAAAAAAATCAAAATGCACAAAAAGAGAAAAAGAAATTTTAAAATACACGAGGCAATTGAAGAAAAAATAAATACTTTGTAGTAAATGATTGATTTTATTAACCAATCATTTACTTTGTTACTCTATACTTTCAGAGTAAACAAATTCATTCAACACTCCTTTTGAATAACAGAGCAAGACTCTGGAATCAGAGGCTTGAAAATGCGGGTCAAGTTTCTGGAACTTTATTCAAAAATTTG
>CAZYJF010000233.1:0-2479 GCA_964647715.1 uncultured Sulfurospirillum sp.
CTTTATGGTGGAAGTGTAAAGCCGGCAAATACAAAAGAGATACTATCTATAAAAAATTGTGATGGTATTTTGGTAGGAACTGCATCTTGGGATCTAGAAAGTTTTAAGCAGATGATCTCTATCTCAAAAGAGTTAAAAAAGTAACAAATCATAAATATATTAGAAAATTTTTAAGTAAAAAAATAGTGACCTAGTTAAAAGAGTCGATACTTCTTGAAAGACAAAAGGAGTATCGATGAAAAGAGTGGTTGGTGGATTTTTAGGTTCAGTTGTTTTGGCAGGAAGTTTATATTTTGGTAGTGGTAAGCTTGTAGCTGGCGAAGTGGATAACTATGTGATGAGCCTAAAAGAGAGAGGTTTTAGTGTAGAGAATCTCCAAAAAGATGGAAATAGTGAGAGTTTTGTTATCACTATAAAAGATGCCAAAAAATTCACTAAATATTATCCAGATTATGCTGATCTAATATCAAGGCTTGGGAAAGAGAACTTAGATGATTTAAAATTGCAAGTAGAGCTTAAAAGTAGTCCAAGTGGAATCTCGGCAGATATCTATCCAAAATCTTTACCAAGCACAAAAAATAGTAAAAATTCTTATCTTATAAAAGAGTTGATAGATAATAAGAAGTTTCTTTTGCATATCGATTATAATACACAAAGTAAAGATTTTAGCGGTAATTTAAAAGATATCGATGAGGATTTAAGAGAGGGAGTCATTAAGTTAAAAGGTTTTACATTTGAGGGTAATAGTGCAGATGACAAGCTTGAGGTGAATTATAGATTAGATCAGTTTGCAGCTGTTGATAAAAAGAGTGGACCATTGTTTGAGATAGAAAATGTTTCAAGTAATAACAGCTATGAGGGTAAAAACCGTGAAAATCAAAATGGTGAAACAACTATCGAGAGAGTAGCTTTTAACTCTATTGATAAAACTGGTGGTTTTAGCTTGAAAAATATCAAGTTCAATATCATCTCTGATGAGAGTAGCGGTATGCTTGATACGGCTATAAAATCAAATATCTCTTTGATTGAAGTGAATAAGCCAAATGATAAAGTAAGATTAGATGGTGTGAGCTTTGATTATAGCCTTAAAGATATCGATTTGGGTATTTATGATGAATTGGTACAATCGATAGAAGAGTCAAAACTAAAACCGTATGATCCCTCAATTCAGCAAAAAGTAAGTCAGTCACTTTTTAAACTTCTTACAGCAGGAATGGAAATCTCTATAGATAGATTAGGAGTTGAGAATATCAAAACAAAAGATGGTGACTTTGGAGAGGCTTCTATTTCTTTGAAGCTTAAAGCTAAAAATGATCCTGATCTTTTACAAAAAATCATGATAAACCCGATCTTGGCTTCTTCGTCTCTTACAATTGATTCTAAAATAGTTGTCTCTGATAAAATATTTGCCAAGATTCAAGACAATCCAAAAGGGGCAATGACAGCGATGTTCCCTCCAATATCTAAAAATGCAACTAAGATCTACAATCTCTCCATCAAAGATGGTCAAATGAGTATCAACGGACAAAAGATGAGGTAAAAACCTCCTCTTTAGTGGATTTTTGTTATCATTTTCCAAAAAATATTTGGGAGATGAGCGATTGAAGATAGTGATAAAGAAGATTTTCTATCTGTTTTTGATGCTCTTTATTATATCGCTCATCTCGTTTCTTGCGATTCATGCCGCACCTAATTCATTTTTTAGTGCCGGTGAGCTAAATCCAAATATCACAAAAGAGTCAATCGAGCATCTAAAGGCTATCTATGGACTTGATAAACCTTTGTATATGCAGTATATCTCTTGGGTAATGGCACTCTTTCATCTGGACTTTGGTATATCCTTTGCAAGTGGTAAGCCAGTCATCGATGAGATCGCTTCAAGATTGCCTATAACTTTGAAGATCAACATTATCGCTATGGTTTTGATATTTGTAATTTCGATAATTTTAGGTATCAGATCAGCTTTAAGGGCTGGGAGTAGGTTTGATACGACACTAAAGCAGTTTTCGCTTTTCTCGTATGCGATGCCATCTTTTTATCTGGCACTTTTGCTCATCATCATATTTAGTGTAAAGCTTGGCTGGTTTCCAATCGGAGGACTTGAATCTATTGAGCCCAAAGAGGGAATTGCAAAGAGCTTAGATCATGCTTGGCATCTGTTTTTGCCGATATTTGTCGTTGTTTTTGGTGGAGTTGGATCGATGCTTATGTATGTTAGAAGTTTGACTATTGATATATTAAAGAGTGATTATATCTTTTTTGCCAAGAGCAGGGGAGTTGAAGGAAACAGACTCTTTTTTAGATATATCTTGCCAAATCTCTCCCCTCCAATTATCACGATGCTAGGTCTTTCACTTCCTGGAATAATCGGAGGCTCAGTAATACTTGAGTCAATCTTTTCTATAAATGGTATGGGACTTTTGTTTTATCAAAGTGCAATGAGTAGAGATTACCCTGTGATTATGGGGATACTCATCAT
>CAZYJF010000234.1:0-2424 GCA_964647715.1 uncultured Sulfurospirillum sp.
TCAAAAACTCCAAGAGATAAACAAAAATCTTCAAGAACAGTTAGAGACAAATCAAAAACAACAACGATTGATCAATGAATTGATGGGCTCATTGAGTTGGAGAGTTACTCATCCAATTCGAGTTTTATCTCAAAAATTAAAACGAGTGAAAAATTACTTATATAAAAAGAGTGATGAGTCAGAGCATATCCATCATAAACCTATGCCTTGGGATAAAACATTGGGTAACTCTTCATCTGTTAGTAATAAATACATTTTAATTATTGCAGAGCTATCTATACCACAATGTAAAAAGTATAGAGTAGATCAAAAAGTAGAGATGTTGGAGCATTTAGGTTATGATGTGTCAGTAGTAAGCTGGAACGATTACTTTGAAGCAAAAAACAGACTTCAACTAGCCTCACTTGTGATTTTTTACAGAGTTCCAGCGTTTGAGTTGGTTTTGGAACTCTTCAATGAAGCTAGAAGATTGAATTTGACTACTTTATATGATGTGGATGATTTGATTTTTGATAAAGAGGAGTTGAAGAAAAACAAAAACAATAAAAAACTAGATGATAAAGTCCAAGAAGAGATATATAATGGAGCAGACTTGTATCGTTTGGCACTTTCAAACTGCGATCATGCAATAGCTAGCACTACAGTTTTAGGGCAGTATATGGCTAAGCATATCAACGGTAAAGTTTTTGTATTGCCAAACTGTATTGATGAAGAGTTACTCTCCTTTGTGGATACTAATAAAAATCGAGTTAACAAAAAAAGTATCAAGATAGTCTATGGAAGTGGAACTTCAACTCACGATGAAGACTTTTTGGAAGCATCAAATGCTCTGTTGAAGATCCTAAAGAGATATCCTCAAGTAGAGTTGGTAATCCACGGTATATTAAATCTACCAAAAAGTTTTGATGCTTTTGAAAAACAGATCAAAAAGATACCTATTATGAGTGCTAGAGAGTATTATAGTGCTTTAAACAGTTATGATATCAATATCGCACCCTTAGAAAAGAGTGTATTTAATGATGCAAAAAGTAATATCAAATTCTTAGAAGCATCTATTTTTAAGTTAGCAACTGTTGCTTCAACTGCATATGAGTTTAAAGATGTGATTGAAAATGGCAAAAATGGATTTGTGTGTGAAAATGAAGATGAGTGGTTAAGTGCTCTAGAGTCACTGATCTTAGATGATAAATTAAGAGAGTCAATGGGTCGTAATGCTTTTGAAACTGTCATGAAAAGATATAAGATCGAAAATGTAGCTCAGCAACACATGAAACCTATACTTGATAAGCTTCTACCATCATCAAAACAGAAAAAATCAAGAAAAATTTTAATGGTCAATATTTTGTTTCAGCCTATAAGTTTTGGTGGAGCTACTATCGTAGTAGAAGAGTTAGCAAGATATATTAACAGATATGACGATAAAGAGATCACAGTTTTTACCGGTTTTTGGGATTCACAAAATAGAAATATGAATCATCACGATATTGTAAGGTATGAGGCAAATGGATTACCAATTATCGGTGTAAAATTTCCACAGCCTATGACTAAGACCTTAGAATATAAAAATGATAAAATGAAAGAGCAATTTATAGAAGTTTTAAAGAGTACTCGCCCAAATCTAGTTCATTTTCACTCTATTCAACAACTCTCAGCCTCACTAGCTCAAGCTTGTATAGAGTTAAATATCCCATATGTAATCACGCTTCATGATATGTGGTGGCTTTGTGAAAAACAGTTTATGATTATGGAAGATGGAAATTATTGTAATCAAGAAAAAATTGATCTAGATTGGTGTATGACTCACTGTTCAACTGATAAAGTGTTCACTAAAGATAGATTTGGGTATCTTCAAGATATATTAAACCGTGCTGCATTACTTATCTCTCCTTCAAAATTTCAAGAAGAGATGTACCTTTTAGATTACATCTCAAATAAAAATATTGCAGTCAACAAAAACGGCATCCTGTTACCTGCAAACAATTATAAAAAAAGTAAAAATGAAAAGGTAATCAGATTTGCATATATGGGAGGTAAAGCTATACATAAAGGTTATTTTTGGCTTAAAGAGATATTTGAAGAAATCAAAGAGTCAAATTATAAGCTTGTTCTAGTCGATCTAAATAGAAAATTGGGAGCCAATTCTATTGATGAGAGTGAGTGGGATATATCTGGAGAGTTAGAGATATCTAGTGGATATGAGTATTCACAAAGTGGCTTGGATGAATTTTTTAAAGATATTGATGTACTACTATTCCCATCACAGTGGAAAGAGAGTTTTGGTTTAACTGTCAGAGAAGCTTTAGTTCGTGATGTATGGGTGATAACGACAGATGCAGGTGGTGTAGTCGAAGATATAGTAGAGGGTGAAAATGGAAATATTGTCGATATGGATGATAAGGATAAATTTAAAAGTATGATCATCAA
>CAZYJF010000235.1:0-2416 GCA_964647715.1 uncultured Sulfurospirillum sp.
AAGATCAAAGAATTTTACTTGATGAGTGATATGTTTGATCCAAACTTCAATGGCACAAATCCTTATATGGGAGCAAAAGGCGGGGCAAAGGGAGCTATCAAATACCTAGATCCTACAAAGAGTATCTTTTTTAACTGGTTTCCAAACCCTTATGAACCAGGGTTAGAGTTTATGAGTAGTAGTGATTTTCAAAAAAGTGCAAAATACTTTAGTGATCATGGATTTAGACAGATCATAGCTGGTTATCATGATGATTTGAAGAACTTAAAGGCAAATACAAAGCTTTATAAAGATGCTCCCCAAGATGTAAAGAAGAGCATCATAGGTTTTATGTTCTTGATATGGCATCAACCCGGTAAACATGCCACCTATGATGAGATGGATGAAACAGTAGCAAAAATTTGTCAAGAGCTTCCACAAAAGTGGACTCAAAAAGGGTGCGATGCAGCCACACCAAAAGCACCATCAGACATATCTTTTAGTGATATTACAAGTCATTCTGTGACGATTCACTGGAAGGACAACTCTGATAATGAAGATGGTTTTAAGATCTTTAGAGATGGCAAGCTAATCTACACAACAGATGCAAATATCACCAAATATACAGACAAAAACCTCTCACCTGCACAGCAATACACCTACACTATCAAAGCCACAAACAATTAGGGTCACTTAAGGGTGAGGAATCTTCACCTTTGAGTTTAACAGATATGCGATGACGATAACTAAAAACAGTACTACATATATAGAGCTTATAATCCCATAACTATAAAGCAGATACAAAACCCAAAGTAGTATCGCCCCAAGAGGAGTAGGCACTCCGGTGAAGTATTTCTCCACCTTACCCTCCTCGCTGTTTATATTAAACTCAATAAGCCTTCTTAATCCACTGATGATATAGTAGATAAATACTGCCCCACTTAGTATAATCTCAAAAGTATTTGCCTTTTTCAGAGCAAAAAAGAGCAAAAATGCAGGCATAATCACAAATGATACAAAATCAGCAAATGAATCCAGCTGTATCCCAAACTCACAAGAGAGATTATACTTTCTAGCTAGCTTCCCATCGATGATATCAAAAGCCCCTGCGATCCAAGCCAAGATTATAGCGGTCAAAAAATCACCCTGCACTATAAAATAAATCGCCATGATCCCAGCACTGATATTTGCAAATGTAACGATATTTGCGATATTAAAATGAGAAGATTTATCATATAAGAACATTGATTCTCCTTTAAATGCTTAATAGCATAATACTAAATTTTATGTTATATATAAACATACCCATATTAGTAGTAATTTGCCAAAACCAACAATTTTAGATAAAATAGTCCTTTTTTTAAAAACCACTACGACAAGGATGGGTAGATGAGACACTTTTTGACGCTAAAAGATTTTAGTCGTGAAGAGATTTTGCAGATGATTGATCTTGCATTTGAGATAAAAGAAGATTTAAAATCAGGCAGGATTAGAGATGATCTAGCACACAAAACTTTGGCGATGATCTTTGAGAAGAGTTCGACTAGAACGAGAGTTAGCTTTGAAGTTGGTATGTATCAGCTTGGTGGTCATGCTCTTTTCCTCTCATCTAACGATATTCAGCTTGGTCGTGGTGAACCTCTGAAAGACACATCAAGAGTCATCAGCAGGATGTGCGATATGGTGATGATTAGGACCTTTTCACATGAGGGACTTGAAGAGTTTGCAAACTACTCCAAAGTGCCTGTTATCAACGGTCTTACTGATCTGTATCATCCTGTGCAGTTGATGGCTGATTTGATGACACTTATAGAGCTAGATAAGGCAGACAATCCAAAAGTAGCCTATATCGGTGATGGAAACAACATGACTCACTCTTGGATGTGGCTTTGTGCCAAAATGGGCTGGGAGTTAAATATCGCATCGCCTATGGGGTATGAAGCAGATGGTATTGTCCAGCACGAAACTCTCACTCTTGCCAAAGAGACGGGAGCGAAGATCAGATTTTTTCACGATCCAAAAGAGGCTATACAGGGTGCCGATGTAGTCACAACTGATACTTGGATCTCTATGGGACAAGAGGATGAGAAACAAAAAAGGCTAGAAGATTTTAAAGGCTTTATGATAGATGAGCAGATGATGGCTCTAGCAAAAGATGATGCTATATTTTTACACTGCTTACCAGCTTATAGGGGATATGAGGTGAGCGAAGAGGTGTTTGAAAAGCATGCAGATACGATATTTTTAGAAGCTGAAAACAGACTTCATGCACAAAAAGGTATAATGGTATATCTAGATCGCCATAGGGGGTAAATATGGGAGAAGAGAACAACAAACAAGAGTTAGATAAAAAAGAACTACTCATTAAAAAGATAGACTCTCTATCTAAATCACTTGGATTGGATGAATCAAACAAGGCTCTTTTTTCGATCAAAAA
>CAZYJF010000236.1:0-2383 GCA_964647715.1 uncultured Sulfurospirillum sp.
AAGAGATGGATTGGGGAAAAGTCGTATATATATTCTTTGCGTTGATGAGTCTAACCACGACTGCTGGGTTTTTGGTAGATCACAATACCATTGCACTATTTATAGCTGCTAGTATCAATGTGGTCTCGACTCTACTAAAGATCGGGGTCAAAAATATCCTATCAGCAGAGTTGTTTGCCTCATCTCTTGTGGCAGATTTGCATCTAATTCCTGCATTTTTATATGCTGAGCTAGCTCAGGATATGCCAGCTGCTGTTGCGATGGCTGTTGGGGCACTCTTGGCAAATATATTCTCAATGGGACTAGTCTATATAGAAGCATCAAAAGTGAAGGAAGAGTTTTAATGATCTACAAACCGCACGATATTGAGAAAAAGTGGCAAGATAGCTGGAGGGAAAGTGCTGAGTTTGAGCCAAAAGATGACAAGAGTTTAGAAAAAAAGTATATTCTTAGTATGTTTCCATACCCAAGTGGGCGAATCCACATGGGGCATGTTAGAAACTACACCATCAGTGATGCCATAGCTAGACACTACAGAAAGAGGGGCATTAATGTACTTCACCCAATAGGCTGGGACAGCTTTGGAATGCCAGCTGAAAATGCCGCAATCAAACACTCCCTTCATCCAAAAAAGTGGACTTATGAAAATATAGACTATATGCGAGATGAGTTGGATTCTCTTGGGCTTGGATTTAGTAAAAAAAGAGAATTTGCCACAAGTGATCCTCTATATACCAAGTTTGATCAAGAGTTTTTGATAAAGATGTACGAGAAAGGTCTTTTGTATCAAAAGTCTCAAAAGGTCAATTGGTGTGAGACTTGTCACACTGTCTTGGCAAATGAGCAGGTAGAGGAGGGGGCTTGCTGGAGATGTGGCAATGAAGTTGACAAAAAAGAGATGCCTGGATTCTACTTGGCTATCACCAAATATGCCAAAGAGTTGCTTGATGATCTAAAAAAGCTTGAAAATGGTTGGCCAAATCAAGTCTTGAAGATGCAAGAGAATTGGATAGGTCAAAGTGAGGGCTTGGAGTTTGAATTAAAGTTAGATGAAGAGAGTGTGCAAAAGCTTGGAGGAGAGATCAAAGGCTTTGAGGTTTTTACCACAAGAGCCGATACCATCTATGGTGTCACTTATGCTGCTTTGGCTCCTGAACATCCTATCGTAAAAGCTCTTTTGGATTCGAACCATTTGGACTCAGAGACTAAGAGCAAAATATTAAAAATGATTCAAACTCCAGATAGAGATAGAGGAACTGTTGAAAAAGAGGGAGTAGATCTAGGAATTTATGCTATTCATCCACTCACTCAAAAAAAGATTCCTCTATGGGTAGCTAACTTTGTTCTAGCAGATTATGGAGGAGGGGCTGTGATGAGTGTCCCAGCTCACGATTGTAGAGATTACGACTTTGCCAAGAAGTATAACTTGCCTCTTGTAGAAGTAATCTCAGCTAAAGAATCAAATCTTCAAGATGAAGCATACACTGGCAGTGGAGTGCTTATCAATTCAGGAGAGTTTGACGGATTGAAAAACTCTGAGGCAAAAGAGAAAATCATCGAATATTTTGATAAAAACTCTCTTGGTAAAAAGGTGATTAATTATAAGCTAAGAGATTGGGGGATAAGCAGACAAAGATACTGGGGAGCACCAATTCCTTTTGTGCATTGTAAGGATTGTGGTATTGTGCCTGAGAGATTGGAGAATCTTCCTATCACACTTCCTGAAGATGTGCAGATTACAGGAGAGGGAAATCCACTCGAATCTCATCCTAGCTGGAAGCATTGTAAATGTCCAAAGTGTGGAGTTGAAGCTATTAGAGAGTGCGATACGATGGATACCTTTGTGCAGAGTTCTTGGTACTTTCTTAGATACTGCTCTATAAATGAAAAAGATCAACCATTTTTAGAAGATGATGCAAAATACTGGATGAGTGTAGATCAGTATGTAGGTGGAATAGAGCATGCGATTTTGCACCTTCTTTATGCAAGGTTTTTTACAAAAGTCCTTAGAGATTTGGGCTATATCGATATAGATGAACCTTTTTCAAATCTACTGACTCAAGGAATGGTGCTAAAAGATGGTGCCAAGATGAGCAAATCCAAAGGAAATACAGTTGATCCTGATGAGATAATCAAAGAGTATGGAGCAGATACGGCGAGGCTTTTTATACTCTTTGCTGCTCCTCCTCAAAAAGAGCTTGAGTGGAATGACAGTGCAGTTGAGGGAGCATTTAAATTCATAAAACGACTTAGCGACAGAGCTGATAATGTGGAAAAAATGGATGCCCTGCCAAAGATAGATCACTCATCTTTGTCAAAAGAGGAAAAATATGCTAGAAAAAAGGTCTATGAAGCATTAGAGAAGTCAAATGAAGTCTATAAC
>CAZYJF010000237.1:0-2374 GCA_964647715.1 uncultured Sulfurospirillum sp.
TTGCCGTAAGTTTTTTTGGTAAATCCATGCCCTTTGTCATCTTTGTATCCTTGAGAGATTTGCTAAGAAGTTTGAACAAAGAGGTAGTGGATTTATCGTAGGGATAAGCTCAGTTGCAGGTGAGAGGGGTAGAAAATCAAATTACATTTATGGTTCTGCAAAAGCTGGATTTACCACATATCTATCAGGTCTTAGAAATAGATTGAATGATTTTAATGTTCATGTGATGAGTGTGATTCCTGGATTTATCGATACAAAGATGACAAAGGGCATGGATTTACCAGAAAAACTTACAGCAAAACCAAGCGAGGTGGCAGAGCATATCTTCAAGGCTCAACAAAAAAGAAAAAATATTATCTATACAAAACCGATTTGGAGAGTGATAATGGGAATTATCAAAATGATCCCAGAGTGGCAGTTTAAGAAGATGTCTATTTAAAGACTCTAAAATGGGGATGAGTAGATAGAGCCAACATCTGCTTATCCCCACTACTATCTCCATAAGCATAGATTTTATCATATTTTTTTAGATCAAAACTCTCTTTAATTTTGTCTGCTTTTTCCTGTCCGTGGCAATTTTTGCCCAAAAATCTACCACTTACTTTTCCCTCATCAAATCTCATTTTTGTGCAGATAAGATCAAGGTTGTTTTTCTCACAC
Source organism: uncultured Sulfurospirillum sp. (assembly GCA_964647715.1). Taxonomy (GTDB): domain Bacteria; phylum Campylobacterota; class Campylobacteria; order Campylobacterales; family QNZT01; genus QNZU01. Next base: position 661 of record CAZYJF010000237.1, read on the forward strand.
CAAGGTTTTAGCCAAGACTCTAATGATGCAGATACTACTACAACTTTGTCGCCATTTTTTTTGTGCCAGTCAATTTTTTCTATTGCACTCTTTTTGACAATTTTGTCGATCTCATTTTTAGAGTAATTGTATGCAGTTGTTTTAAACTTTTCCTCACTCCAGTTGCCAAAAAAATAAGTAAGAAGTCTTTGTTTTGCTTCATCATTTGCTAAGAGTTTTAGTTTAAACCTCAAAAGCATAGGTAGGTTTGCAAAGATTCCAAGAAAGTAGTTCTTAGATCCCACACTATACTTGATAAACTCCAAAAGTGTATCTTTTTTGGTAATGGTTCCATCAAAATCGAAAAATGCGATATTCATCACTTATTCCAAATAATTTGTGCATCGCCCGGCAGTTTGAAGTTTTTAAGTTTTTGCATAACTTCACCAATCTTTCCTTTTTTTGCCCAGAAGCAGACTTCATCATCTCCATTTAGGATATTGTGCTTGATTTTCCAAGTTGCCAACTTCTTAAAACCTTCGATTTTTTGATCTACAAATCTATTTTTGTAAGCGATTATGAGATCTATCTTTTCTGATCTAATCAGTGCTTTTTTTGATCTGTCATTAAACTCTCCGATCGCTTTTAGATGTATGATTCTTGGATCACTTAAGCCGTGAATATCAAGAATCTTATCATCGCTGTAAAAGGGAATAGTTCCTATGTTGTCTGTGGCGATAAAGTAGTTGTGAAAGAGTGAGCTAAATTTTCCTTCTTGAATTTGTTGTTCATAGACGGCTCTAGTTGAAAGTACAGATTTTAACGGGGCATAAAAGATCTGCTTATATCCACCGATTAGCAGTATAGCCAATACAGCATATAGTATCTTTTTTTCTGGTTTAAATATATAGATACCAAGTATGATGTTTATCATCCCAAAATAGTTCAGATATGCCTCATATCTATATAACCAACCAACCTGTGCAAATGCAAGGTGGGTAAAAAATGTCATCAAAAAGATTAGTATTGAGATGGTTAAAGCTCTATTTTTATCTCTTGCATAAAATAAAAGAGCGATATTTAAAGCGATTATTGCGATTATATGGGCATAAAAGATATTTGAGAAAAACTTTTTGATGTGAGAGACATGATCACTACTTTTTGCACTTATTGATGAAGGTAAGAGACCAAGATCAAAGCTCATTTGGCTCCAGATACCAAAAAGAGCTACTAATACCAATGAGCTTAAAAGCAAAGAGGCTGAAAATCTGTAACTTTTTAAAAAGAGTGAGAGCATTATTGCCACGGAGACGATAAAAGCGATATCCTCATATCTGATAGCTACGATAAATGGTGCAAGAATCAGCATAAAAAGTTTTGATCTTTTATCTTTTTCATCTCTTATAAATCTAAACATATTTAGCAAAAATAAAGTTATAAGCATGATCTGTATAGAGTGTTCTAATCCGCCAAAACTTAGAGCCAAAAATGGTGTGATGAGGATGATGAGAATGGCATATATAGGATGTAATGCTTCGCTAGTAAACTCTTTTACTATCTTAAAGAGTGTGAGTATTGCTATGATTTGAGGGATGAGATTAAAAAGTAGAGCTATCCAAGCAAAGTAATCGCTTCCTAAGAGCTTGTAAAATGGGGCAATCAAAAAGAGCCAAAGAGGTGAAGAAGATACTGAAGAGTAGCTAAATCCATCAACACTTAAAACTCCTTCTCCTAT
>CAZYJF010000238.1:0-2374 GCA_964647715.1 uncultured Sulfurospirillum sp.
CGATTGATGCACTTGTGCCAATTGGTAGAGGACAAAGAGAGTTGATTATTGGAGATAGACAAACAGGTAAAACGACTGTTGCACTTGATGCTATCATCAACCAAAAGGGTCAAGATGTGATCTGTATCTATGTTGCTATTGGTCAAAAACAATCAAGTGTAGCACATGTGGTTAAAAAGCTTCAAGAAGCTGGTGCTATGGATTATACGATTGTGGTAAATGCAGCTGCTAGTGAATCATCTGCATTACAATTTTTGGCACCTTATACTGGTGTGACAATGGGTGAATACTTTAGAGATAATGGTAAGCATGCATTGATAGTTTATGATGATCTTAGTAAGCATGCTGTTGCTTATCGTGAGATGTCACTAATCCTTAGAAGACCTCCAGGTCGTGAAGCATTCCCTGGTGATGTTTTCTATCTACACTCAAGACTACTTGAAAGAGCAGCAAAACTTAGTGATGAGTTAGGAGCTGGATCAATGACAGCACTTCCTATTATCGAAACTCAAGCTGGAGATGTTGCGGCATATATCCCAACAAATGTTATCTCTATTACTGATGGACAGATTTTCCTTGAGACTGATCTATTTAACTCAGGTATTAGACCAGCGATTAATGTCGGACTATCAGTATCTAGAGTTGGTGGTGCAGCACAGATTAAAGCTATCAAACAAGTTGCAGGTACCTTAAGACTTGATCTAGCTCAATATAGAGAGCTTCAAGCATTTGCACAGTTTGCATCTGATCTTGATGAGACTAGTAGAAATCAACTTGAAAGAGGTGCTAGAATGGTTGAGGTTCTAAAACAAGGACCATACTCTCCTATACCTATAGAAAAACAAGTTGTAATTATTTATGCAGGAGCTAACGGTTATCTTGATGATATACCTACTGGCGATATTGTTAAATTTGAAAAAGAGTTTATGGCATTTATAGATGCTAAGTACTCAAATATTTTGGATACGATTCGAAGTGAGAAAAAGATCAGTGATGATACAGAAGAGTTATTGAAAAAAGCTATTGAAGAGTTTAAATCTACATTTGTAGTAAAGTAGGAAAAGATGGCAAATCTAAAAGAGATAAAAAGAAATATTCAGAGTGTTAAAAATACTCAGAAGACTACGCGAGCTATGAAGCTCGTATCAACAGCAAAGCTTAGACGAGCTGAAGCTGCAGCAAAGCAGTCAAAAGCGTATGCACAAAAGTTGGAAGAGACACTTGAAGAGATTTCTGCAAAGATTAACAAATATAAAATCGGTGGATCTAGTTCAAAGTTTTTTAATGAAGTAGCAAACCCAAAAGTAGTTGATATCATTTTCGTTACTGCTGATAAAGGTCTATGTGGTGGATTTAACATACAGACCATAAAAAGAGTCAATGCCCTACTTGAAAAGTACAAAAGTGAAGGTGCAGATGTCAGACTAAGAGCAGTTGGTAAAAAAGGAATAGAGTATTTTACTTTTAAAGGTGTTGAACTTTTAGAAAAGTTTTTAGGTGTAAGTTCTGCTCCAACATATGAGAAAGCTCAAGAGGTGATAGATCACGCTATTGAAGCATTTGTCAAAGGAGATACAGATAAGGTTATTCTTATCCATAACGGATATGAAAATATGATTACTCAAGTCTTAAGAGAGTCAAATCTTATGCCTGTAGCTATGAAAGAGAGTGAAGCTGTTGAGAGTAGTGAATCGATGATGGAGTTTGAAGCAGAATCTGAAGAGAAGATGCTTGAATCACTAGTTAAAAAATATTTTGAATATAGTATGTTTTATGCATTGATTGATTCACTAGCTGCAGAGCATAGTGCTAGAATGCAGGCTATGGACGCGGCAACAAATAATGCTAAAGAGAGAGTAAATAAACTAACAATCTCATATAACAAAGCAAGACAAGAGGCAATTACAACAGAGTTGATTGAGATTATCTCAGGTGTTGAGTCATTAAAATAAAATTACGAAGGAGTAGAGTTAAATGAAAGGTAAAATTTCACAGGTAATTGGTCCTGTAGTTGATGTTGATTTTGAGGATTATCTTCCCGAAATTAATGAAGCGATAGAGGTTAACTACAAAGTTGATGGAAACGATGTAAAACTTGTTTTAGAGGTTGCGGCTCATGTTGGAGATCACAGAGTTAGAACAATTGCAATGGATATGAGTGAAGGTCTTGTAAGAGGTATGGAAGCAACTGCTCTTGGATCTCCGATAAAAGTACCTGTTGGTGAAGAAGTTCTAGGTAGAATATTTAATGTAATAGGTGATCCTATCGATGAGGCTGGTGAGGTAAAAGCAAAACAGACTTGGTCAATTCACAGAGATCCTCCTGCTTTTGAAGATCAAAGTACAAAAAGTGAGATTTTTGAGACAGGTATTA
>CAZYJF010000239.1:0-2367 GCA_964647715.1 uncultured Sulfurospirillum sp.
TCATTTTGTCCAAATAATTTTGTTGAAAATTGTACAAGATAGTGCAAAAAGTTGTGAGAATCATAATAGATCACAGCTTCATTATAAGAGATAGAAAGAGTATTCACTCCATATAACAGAAAGATTAGATCAAAAAGAATAATAAGGGCAAAACAAAATCTATATCTCATAATTTTAAGAAATTATCTAACATTTTGTGACCATGCTCACTCATGATAGATTCTGGATGAAACTGTATGCCATAGATAGGATATCCTTCTATCTCAAGAGACATGATCTCTTTGTCATCATCACTATATGATGTGGGGATGATACACTTAGGTAAATCATCTTGCTCTACAACCAAAGAGTGATAACGAGTAGCTCTAAAAGATTGAGGTATCTCTTTAAATACAGTTGTATCTTTTACCTTGTTGATCGTTGAAGTTTTGCCATGCATCATATTTTTAGCTCTAATTATCTTAGCTCCAAATACTTGAGCGATAGCTTGATGCCCAAGACAGATGCCTAGAATTGGTTTAGAGTCCTTGAAGTATTCTATAGCGTCAAGACTAATACCAGCATCATTTGGAGTAGCAGGTCCTGGGGAGATAATGATCTTTTGTGGATTTAACTTCTCTATCTCTTTGATGCTTAGTTCGTCATTTCTAATAACTTTCAAATCTGCACCAAGCTCTAAGCAATACTGGACTATGTTGTAGGTAAAACTATCGTAGTTATCTATCATTAATATCATGTTTAGATGATACTATTTATTTGTTTAAATGCCAATATTTGTGTAGGGATAGAAGCGGTCTTATGAACTTTGGAAATATTTCATAGTGATAGCCCATCTTGTATGCACTATACTTGACAAGGGAGAACCAGATAGATTTTGGTAGTAAGGATTTATCCTTTTCCCATAAAAACTCTAACTCTTTTTTGGCTTGTTTTATACCCATAGATTCGGCTGCTTCATAGCTGTCTAAATACTCTTTGATGTTAGAGTTGGTTTTAAAAAATACACCTATATCAAAATACCTAGAAAAAAGTTGATATGATGAGTGCATATGAGAGTGATAGACTCTGGCATTTGCCGTATAAGAGACCTTTTTACCTCTCATAATGGCACGAGCGGCAAACTCCATATCTTCATTCATAATGACACCATCTTTAAATCCACCCACCTCTCTAAAGTATGAAGCTCTATACATTGCACAACTATTTGATGAAAAAAAGGTTTTTATCCCTAATGTTTTTAGAGATTCTTCTGATTTTATACTTGGATGTTCTGGGTAGTTTGTTCTTCTATTGAAGCGTTCTATTTTATCAGCACCTCTATATGGTATGTGTCTTGCATAGCTAACCACTACATTCTCATCTTCGAAGGGTTTTTGAAGATCCTCAATTAAAGTGTCATCGGAGGGAAGAGCATCTTGAGTCATAAACAGGTAGTAATCTACATCTTTGTATTCTAGTGCTATATTTCTAGTGCTGGCATGATTGAAAGCTTCTCTATCAATGATCTTGTAATCATATCCATATCTTTTTACAATCTCAATAGTATCATCTTGTGAAGATGAATCTATCACTAAGACACTTACCTTTGATGAAAGGTGTCCTAACTTACTAAGAAGTGCATCAATCAGGTCAGCAGCTTCAAGAGTGGGAATAATAATAAGAGTCTTCATCTAATAAAAAACTTTACGAGCATATCTCTCTTTCAAGAAGATCAACATATCAAAAAGAAATGGATCTTAAAATCATTAAAATTAAATGGATTCTATCAAAAAAATTCTTTGGATATAAACACAAGAATACAAACTATTTTATTCACAAATTTAAATGTAACTAAACTTAACTTTTAGATCTAATTTTATACAGATATTGAAGTTCTATGGCTGTAAAATCTATTTTTTTGAATAGAATCGTAGTATATATTTACTAAGGATTAAAAATGAGTCTTAAATTATTATCAAATGTTTTTTTAAGCTTAACTCTTCTACTACTATCTGGATGTGGAGAAGGAGAGCTAACTGACTCTATAAAAACAAACCATTATCTTAGTCAAAGTGTAAGTTCTTCATTAAAGATCAATGAAATCTTAAGTGCCAATGCAAATACAAACTATGATCCTGATTTCAAAGGCTTTAGTGACTGGATAGAGATATACAATGACTCAAATAAAACCATCAATCTTGAGGGATATTTTCTGAGTGATAGCAAAAAGAATCTTCAAAAATGGAAATTTCCACAAGGCTCAGTTATCAATCCATATGGATATCTCTTGGTTTGGGCAGATGGTAAAAACAAAAATCTCCAAGCTCTTCACACAAACTTCAAACTTTCTGGGTCGGGAGAGAGTGTAATGCTTAGTGACCCTAGAGG
>CAZYJF010000240.1:0-2361 GCA_964647715.1 uncultured Sulfurospirillum sp.
CTACTTAGAGCTAGCTCTAATAGAGGTATAAAGCTTTCTAACTGCACTCCATCCTAGATCGGAGTGCAAAAATTTATCATCTAGTCTATTTGAGATTCTAACTTTAAAGAAGTTATCTCCAAGATCAGCTAGATATGCTACTGAGTAGTAAGGGATGAGTTTGTTTGTGATCTTAAAGACTACTCTTTTAGCTTTTGTGGTGCTATCTAGCATCACCTCATCCTCTCTTATCTTCTCAAGAGATAAAAATTCACCCTTTTCTTTCATATAGTTTAGTGCATCTAAGAAGTCTTGATAGTGGCTCTCTAAATCCTTATGTAATTTCTTAGGATAGACAAATGCATCTAAAAAAGAGTTTTTATGTTTTGTATTGGCATATCTTAGTGCGAGACCAAGAGTTTTATCTTCATAAAGCTTCGTAGAAGTGAGTGTGTAGTCTCCAAGCTCTCTTGGAGCGGATATTTTTTCAATCTTGATACTCTTTTTTGTGAGGATGGGTTTGGGACTAGCCTTGTGTGCACAACCGCTGTACATTAGTGCAGTCAAAATAAGTAGATATGAAAGGTATTTCATAACTTTTCCTTTTTAGAAAATTTTTTAACATTCTATCATAGTTAGACTTTTCTTTTAACTAGATAGACAGCGATAGCACTAACTAATAAGATCACCCCAATTGTCTCAAAGATGAAACTAAGCTCCACAGGTTGAGCTAGATCAGGCATCTAAAACCTTCTTACACCTATGGCATAGCTCATCTTCATTTTTTGATTTTTGTTTCCAGCATCTAGGACACTTAGAGTCACTGCTTTGATAGATCTTCACACTATCTCCATCAAGCTCAAACTCTCCCAATAACTCACTACTGCTACTTGAAAGGATATTTGATACCCCAAACCAATCCTCAAGATCATCGATACCTATTCCTCCTATCTTAGAGTCTTCAAGTACTAGATCAAGTTCAAGTGTAGATTTTATCTTTTTATCTTTTTTGAGATTATCGACTATCTCAAAAAAGCTCTCTCTAGCTCTCTTTAAATACTCATCATCAAATGGTGAACTAATCTCATCCAAAGAGCTATAGAGCAGATCAAAGACATCTTCATAATCTTGCTTGATAACCTTTGGTGCATACTCCAAAACTTCATCTATAGTATAGGTAAGGATAGGAGCAAGTAGGGCTATCATCTTTTGGGTGATTATCGCCATCGCACTTTGGGCTGATCTTCTAAAGTCATCATCTTTTTTATTACAATAGAGTCTATCTTTTGAGATATCAAGATATATTCCACTTAGATCAGATACGATGAAGTGGTTAAGAGCTGACAAACCTTTGGCAAAGTTATACTCTCTTAAAGATTTCTCCATCTCATCAAAGACCTCTTTTGAAGACTTTAGTATCCAAAGATCAAGAGGTTTTAACTCCTCTATATCCATAACAGAATCAAGATCATCGATATTTGCAAGTAAAAATCTTAGAGTATTTCTTATCTTTCTATACTGCTCTGCTATCTGCTTTAGTATATCCTGCGAAACTTTCTGGTCATTTTGATAGTCACTCATAGCAACCCAAAGTCTGAGTATCTCCACTCCATACTGCTTGGCTATATCGATAGGAGCTATGACATTTCCTTTGGATTTGCTCATCTTCTCGCCGTTTTTATCCATCGTAAATCCGTGTGTGATGATGCTCTTGTAAGGGGATATGCCATTTACTGCACTGCTGATTAACTGTGAGCTTTGAAACCATCCTCTATGCTGATCGCTTCCCTCAAGATATACAGATGCCGGATACTCTCCACTATCATATTCGTCACTTTTTAGAACTGCTCTCCAAGTCGATCCACTATCAAACCATACATCTAAGATATCCTCAACCTTTTGTAGATCATTTGGATCATATTTGGAATTTTGTGGCAAGAGCTCTTCTATGCTCATATCCCACCAAGCATCACAACCTTTCTCCTCAAAGATAGAAGCTATATGATCTAGCAGATCTTTATCAAAGATCACTTCGTCACTTCTTTTATTTCTAAAAAATGCTATCGGCACTCCCCAATCTCTCTGTCTTGAGATACACCAATCAGGACGATTTTCTACCATAGAAGTGAGCCTATTCTCTCCACTTTGAGGGTAGAACTTTACATTTTTGATGTTTTTAAGTGCAGTAGAACGAAGTGTATCTCCATCTACCTCCTTGTCCATAGCGATAAACCACTGCTTAGTGGCTCTGTAGATCACAGGTTTGTGTGTCCTCCAACAAAACGGATATGAGTGGGTAAATTTGCTCACTTTCAAAAGCGACTCCCCAAGAAGTTCCAAGATAGGCTCGTTTGCTTTGAAGATATGCATACCGACATACTC
>CAZYJF010000241.1:0-2345 GCA_964647715.1 uncultured Sulfurospirillum sp.
TAATCGGATTTCCAAGAATTGGAGAAAAAAGAGAGTTGAAGTTTGCCCTTGAGAAATTTTGGGCTAAAGAGAGCGATTTTGATAGTGTCAAAGAGATTGCCAAGAGTTTAAGACAAAGACACTGGAACTATCAAAAAAATGCAGGGGTAGAGCTCATCAGTGTAAATGACTTTTCACTCTATGATAATATGCTTGATACTTCTGTTATGCTTGGAGCGATCCCTAAAAGATTTTTGGATATTGAAGATCCTACACAAAGATATTTTTCTATGGCTAGAGGAGATGAAAACAGAGTCGCTATGAGTATGACCAAGTGGCTCAACACAAACTACCACTACATAGTCCCTGAACTCTCAAAAGAGGATCGTTACAGCTTGAATCTTGACAAAATCAAAGAGGAGTATCATGAAGCAAAAGAGCTAGGAATTGAAGCTAAGATAAACCTCATTGGTCCAATCACCTATCTTGCACTCTCTAGAAGAGTAGATGCTGGTGATACATATGAGTTTTTTGATAGAATTCTTCCTATCTACAAAGAGGCACTTGTGGAAATATCAAAACTAGGCACTGATATAGTCGTGCAGTTTGATGAGCCTATATTTGCAAAAGATGTGAGTGCTAGTGAACTTTCACTGCTAAAAAGAGCTTATGATACTCTTGGAAGTGTTGATGGGGTTAAGATAGCTGTTGTTACATACTTTGATAGTGCAAATGAGGCTGTAAAAGTGCTGGTAAATACACCTGTTTGGGCGATAGGAGTTGATCTAGTCTATGGAGAGCTTGAAGACTCATCCATCGAAGCACTAAACAACAGTGAGAAAAAACTCATCGCCGGAGTGGTTGATGGAAGAAATATCTGGATCAACGATATAGAAAATAGTGTTAAAAAATTAAATAATCTTGGAATCAAAAAAGAGAATTTAATCGTCTCAACCTCTTGCTCACTACTACATGTCCCTTACACTTTAGAGTATGAAGAAAATCTTGCAGATGAGATAAAATCATGGCTAAGTTTTGCTATCGAAAAGTTAGATGAGCTTACACTAATCAGCTCTATCTTTTTTGATGGAAAAGAAAACCTATCTCCAAAATTAGCCAATCTACTTGATAAAAATATCAAAGCAAACACCACTAGAAAATACTCACCTCTTATTCACAATGAAGAGGTCAAGAAAAGAGTATCCAAATTGACTCAAGATCAGTACGATAGAAACAGTCCCTTTACTCAAAGGATCAAAAAGCAAAAAGATATACTAAATCTTCCTGTTTTACCAACTACCACTATAGGTTCATTCCCACAGACAAAGGAGCTTAGATCTGCTAGAAAAGAGTATAAAAATGGTGAGATAGATTATGGTAAATATGAGAGTGTGATGAAGAGTTACATCGATGACTGTGTAGCATTTCAAGAGGAGATCGATCTTGATGTATTGGTGCATGGGGAGCCTGAGAGGAACGATATGGTAGAGTATTTTGGACAGATGCTAGATGGTTTTGCCTTTACCCAAAACGGATGGGTGCAAAGCTATGGAAGCAGATGTGTCAAACCACCTCTTATCTATGCCGATGTTAAAAGACCAAAAGCAATGACTGTTGATTGGATCACCTATGCCCAAAGCAAAACCGACAGAGTGATGAAAGGGATGCTAACAGGTCCTGTTACCATACTAAACTGGTCGTTTGTCAGAGATGATCAGCCAAGAAGCGAGAGTGCCAAACAGATAGCTCTAGCAATCAGGGATGAGATAGATGATCTTCAAAAAGCGGGCATCAAAATAATCCAAGTCGATGAAGCAGCTTTCAAAGAGGGGTATCCTCTCAAAAAATCAAAAGCAAGTGAGTATGAAAGATGGGCAGTTGAGTGCTTTAGACTCTCCACTGCCGTGGCAAAAGATGAGACTCAAATCCACACCCATATGTGTTACAGCGACTTTAACGACATCATAAGAACAATCGAAGCGATGGATGCAGATGTGATCTCCATAGAAACTGCAAGAAGCGGAAACAGACTGCTTAAAGTTTTCAAAACTCACGGTTACAAACAGGAGGTGGGTCCTGGAGTTTACGATATACACTCACCTAGGATTCCAAGTGTGGAAGAGATCGAAAAACAGATCTCTTTACTTCTTGAGGTACTTCCAAAAGAGCAGTTGTGGATCAATCCAGACTGTGGTCTAAAGACTAGAAAATGGGAAGAGGTAAAACCTAGCCTAAAAAATATGGTTCAAGCGGTTAAAAAGTTTCGATAATTTTGATATAATATCTCTTGGCATAGCAGGTGATTGCTACAATAGTAGAGGAAAGTCCGGGCTGCTGTAAGAGAGGATTCCATCTAACGGATGGCT